>JBHIBW010000056.1:0-10337 GCA_046759265.1 Thermoplasmata archaeon | reverse complement strand
CATCCGCCGCGGGCAGCGCGTAGCCCAGGTTGACGCCGACCTCCGGAATGAGCTCCAGGGTTAGAAATCCCAAGAGGTCCTCCGTCGCCTCCCGGACCGCCGTCCACACCCCCCACCGATCCTCGGCGTAGGCGGCGTTGATGACGCGGAGCCCCTTGCCCACGGCGTACGCGGTGGCGAACCCCGCGGCCACCCGTCTCCGGGCCCCCGAGACGCTCTCCGTCAATCCCCGACCCCTGGCAAGGTAGCCCGCGATGGTGGAGGCGAAGGCACAGCCGCTTCCGTGGAGCTCATCCGGAAAACGGTGCCCCGGGAACGAGTGGAAAGACGACCCATCGTAGAGGATGTCGACGAGCTCCCCCTCCAAGTGACCGCCCTTCACCAGGACGGCCTTCGGTCCGAGGGCCTGGAGGGCCTTCGCGGCCTCCTTCATGTCTTCGACCCCCCGAACGGGGGTTCCCGTGAGGGCCTCCGCCTCCGAGAGGTTGGGGGTGAGGAGGGTGGCCACGGGCAGGAGGTGCTGGCGTAAGGCCTCGGGAAGGCCGGACGTGTGGAGGGAGGATCCGGTCGTGGCCACCATGACGGGATCGACTACGAGAGGTCGGTCCCCTGCGGACAGCTCGTCGGCGACCCCCCGCGCGATGTCGGGGGAATAGAGCATGCCGGTCTTCACCGCATGCACGGTGAGGTCATCCAGGACCGCCCGAATCTGTGCCCGGACGATATCCACGGGCACCGGCTCGGTGGCGACCACCCCCCGGGTGTTCTGGGCCGTGATGGCCGTGAGCGCGGTCGTTCCGTGGACGCCCAGGGCAGCCAAGGCCTTGAGGTCGGCCTGAATCCCGGCACCCCCGCCCGAATCGCTGCCTGCGACCACGAGCACCGTGCGCACGGGGCCAGCATGGGACCGGTCCCGTTAAAGTCCTTTCCGGCTGGCCGCGCCTCACCCTTTTATTACTGTCCCCTCGATGGGAACGGCATGCGCGCCCGGAGCGGCCACATCGTGTTCGGCCCCAAGGTGCGCTTTCAGGATCTCGAACCGCACTTCCGCGACCTCTTCGCCCTCTTCCTGGAGGAATCAGAGCAGACGCGGGACGACCCGGAGTTCTTCGAGATCATCCTGGAGGAGAACCTGCGCGACCTCCGGAACGACCGGAAGCCCGAGGGCTTCAATCGGGACGGGACGATGCGCCTCATCTTCCCCTTGAGTGAGCGGAAGGAGTTCTACCTCTACGCAAGCGCGCGGAGCGTCGAGGTGCCCCGGGTGACCCAGGCGCTGAGCCAGTTCCTGCGACAGAAGAAGATCCGTCACGAGGTCGAGTGGGACGGCCTCCTGCGTGACGAGGGGAAGCACTGATCAGCCGAGGGGCACGCGGATGACGTCGCGGTAGACGGCCCCCGTGGGCCGCAACTCGCTTTGCTTGAGCCGCAGCGCGTCGACCCGCTGGGTCCCAAAGGTCTCGTCGCGATGGTCCCCGATCAGGTCCGTAAGGTCCTCGATGCGGTCTCGACCCTTCACGCGGCCGATGGTCAGGTGGGGACTGAATCGTCGGCGCTCCCGCTCGAATCCCAGTTCCTGCAGGCCCCGTTCCAGGTGCTTGGCCATCCGGACGAGGGGTTCCCCGCCGTCCGTCCCAATCCAGAGGACGCGAGGCTTGCCCGGATTGGGGAAAGCCCCGGTCCCTCGAAGCGTCAGATCGAAGGAGGCCACCCCCTCGACCGCGGCGGCCAGGGCGTCGCGGATGAAGGGGACGAGGCCGTCGTCGGTCTCCCCGAGGAACTTGAGGGTGATGTGCAGGTTCTCCGGCGAGACGACCCGGACCCGGGCCCGCGTCCCTCGGAGAGCCTTCAGGAGACGCACCATGGCTCGGGTGGCCTCGATGTCCACGGCGATGAAGGCCCGCATCCCTCAGGCCCCGACGGAGGTGCCGATGAACTCGCCGCCCACAACGGCCCCTTCGAGGGAGGGGAAGTCCCGCCCGTGGACCACCAGGAGGGGAATGGCCGCCCGTCGGACCACGCGGGTGGCGTAGGGGTCGAACACCATCGAGGGTCCGGCCAGTCCCGTGGGTTCCCCTGCGATGGCCGCAAGTTCGTCGTAGCTCATCCGGTCCATGCGCGTCGCGTGTGGGTCCCGATGCGGGTCCGTGGTGTACACCCCATCGACGCTCGTCGCGTTGACGATGCGGTCTGCCTGGAGGTGCTCCGCCAGCTCCGCAGCCACCCCGTCGGTCGTGAGGGACACCCGTACGCCCCCCATGACCACGAGGGGGTGCCGTTTCCCCGCCTCCTCCGCCTCTTCGTAACTCTCCGCCACCAACGGGGACGCCTTGGGCCCGAGGGCCTGGATGACCAGGCGGGCGTTCAGGCGGGTGACCACGATCCCCATCTCGTCGAGGGCACGCTCGTCTAGACCCAGGGCCCGCCCGACTTCGATGTAGGATCGGGCCGGCCGACCGCCGCCCGTGACCAGGAAAAGCCTTCGCTCCCCGGCCAGCCGGGTCAGCAGGGAAGCGAGGGTCTGCAGGTACTCCGCATCCCCCTCTCCCGGGACCAAAACGGACCCTCCCAGGGAGATCACCACTCGCTCTGGGGGCATGCCAATCCTCTTTATAGCGGGCACGGAGTTAGACGATAAAAGCGTATGGCGGCGCAGGAGAAGGGCAAGGAACGGTACCTCTTCAAGCGCAAGCTCGAGGAGATCGAGGCAGCCGAAGGCAGAGGGACGGAGCTCGTCTCGCTCTACGTGCCGCCCAAGCGGCAGATCTCCGACGTGACGGGCTACCTGCGGCAGGAGCTGAGCCAGTCCAGCAACATCAAGAGCAAGACCACGCGAAAGAACGTGACCTCGGCCATCGAGTCGATCCTGTCGCGGCTCCGTGCCTTCCGCAAGGTGCCTGAGCGGGGCCTGGCCTTCTTCGTGGGACACAAGCAAGTGGGCGCCGACCAGACCCAGATGGTCTCCTTCGTCGTCGAACCTCCGGAGTCCGTGTCCACCTTTTTGTACCGCTGCGATTCGCGCTTCTTCACAGAGCCGCTCGAGGACATGCTCAAGGAGAAGGACCTCTACGCCCTCCTCGTCATCGATCGCTCCGAGGCGACCCTCGGTCTACTGCGGGGGAAGCGCATCGAGGTCATCAAGAACGTCCAGAGCCTCGTTCCGAGCAAACACAGCAAGGGGGGGCAGTCCGCGGGTCGCTTTGAACGGCTCATCGAACAGGCGGCGCACGAGTTCTTTGTCAAAATCGGCGACCTCATGACGGCGACCTTCCTGGAGATGGACGAGTTGAAGGGGATTCTCCTGGGCGGACCGGGGTACACGAAGGACCAGTTCCTGGAGAAGGACTACCTTCACCACGAGCTCAAGAAGATCGTCCTGGAGACCTTCGACCTGGGATACGCCGACGAGTCGGGCCTCCGGGAGATGGTGGAGAAGGCCAAGGACACCCTGGCCGACCTCGACCTGATGCGCGAGAAGCGCCTCGTCCAGAGCTTCATGGAGCAGATCCGGCGACCGGACGGGGGCCTCGTGGTGTACGGGGAGGAAGAGGTGCGCAACGCCCTGGGCCTCGGGGCCGTCGACGTGCTGCTCATCTCGGAGGGCCTACGGAAGATGCGTCTCGAGGTCCACTGCCCCAACTGCGGCCATCGAGGGCACGTCACGACCGAGCGCGACGACCCGGGCCCGTGTCCCGAGTGTGGCTCGGACTTGGACGTGGAGGAGGAGGTGGACGTCGTGGAGGAGTTGACGGCCCAGGCCGAGAGCGTCGGCACGCGCGTCGAATTCATCTCGGTGGACTCAGAGGAGGGGGCTCTCTTTGCCCGCACCTTCGGAGGACTCGGAGGCCTCCTGCGCTTTCAGGTGGCCGGATGACCGAGGATCCCTGGCGGGACCTCACGGATTCGATCGCCGCCCTCGTCCGGTCGGGAGAAGAAGCCCTCGCGTGGCCTCACCTGAACGTTCCTTTGGAGTTGCCCGCCGCCCAGTTCGGCGATCTCGCCCTCCCGGCTCACCCCTACGCCAAGACCGCGCGAGCCCCACCGGCGGAAATCGCCGTCAGGCTATCGGACGCCATGCCCCCCGCCGGGGACCACGTGGCGAAGCACGAACCGATAGCCGGCTACGTAAACTTCCACATCAACCTGGGACCCTTCGCGGAGCACACACTCCGAGCCATATTGGAGGCGGCCAGTGACTACGGTCGGTCATCGCCCGTGGGCGTTCGTGCGCTCGTCGAGCACACGAGTGTCAACCCCACGGGACCCATCCACGTCGGCCGTGCGAGAAACTCAATCATCGGGGATACCCTCGCCCGACTCCTCGACCGCGCAGGCTACGAAGTCACGCGGGAGTACCTCGTCAACGATTCCGGCCGACAGGTCCTGACCCTCCTCTGGGGCCTGGAGAACCTGGGTGAGGGGGACGTGGAGCCCCCGGCGCGGGAGGGGGAGGACTACCGGCTGGTGCGGTACTACCAGAAAGCCACCGATGCCGCGAAGGATCCGTCCGTTACCGAGGAGATCGACGAGTTGGTGCGTCGCCTGGAGGAGGGCGATGAGGAGCTTCGGAGCCGGATCCGTGAGGTCTCAGAGCGGATGATGGACGGCATCCTTCGGAGTTTAGCTCGCCTCGACATCGCGTTCGACACCTTCTTCTGGGACGACCAGGTCCTCGCCGACGGGAGTGCCCAGGGGGTCGTGGACCGCCTGCAAGACGGCGGCCACCTCGAGGAGGAGGAGGGCGCCCTCTTCATCGACATGTCTCCCCACGGATTCGCGGGGCGGAATCCACGCTGGTTTCTGACCCGGCGCGACGGCACGACCCTGTATACGACCCGGGACCTGGCCTACCACCTCGACAAGTTCGGTCGCAGCGACCAGGCGCTCAACGTCCTGGGGGAGGACCACCGACTCGAATTTCAGCAGCTCTCCGTCGCTCTCCGCCTGCTCGGTGTCGAACACGAGGCCGAAGCGGTCTTCCTGGCCCATGTGACCCTCCCGGAAGGGCGGCTCTCCACCCGTGGGGGGCTCGTCGTCAACATCGACGACATGGCGGACGAGGCCATCGAGCGGGCCCTTGCCGCGGTGAAAGCGCGTCGCGAGGACCTGTCCGAGGAGGAGATGATGCGCATCGCGGAGGCGGTCGGCATCGGGGCCCTCCGGTACAACATCGTGAAGGTCCAGCCGGAGAAGCGGATCGTGTTTCGATGGGACCAGGCCTTGAGCCTGGAGGGCCAGACCGCGCCCTTCCTCCAGTACGCCTATGCGAGAGCCTCCGGCATTCTCGGGAAGGCGGCCGGGTTGGGCAGTTGGGACGCCAGTCTCCTCGCACACCCGCAGGAGCGGGCGTTGGTCAAGTTGCTCGCCCGCTATCCGGGGGTCCTCCGAGACGCCGCCGAGCGGCGTCGGCCCAACCGCGTGGCCCTGTTCGGCCATGAGCTGGCGACCGCCTTCAACCTGTTCTACCGGGACGCCCCGGTCCTCCAGGCCGAGGAAGGACTTCGGTCCGCCCGACTCGCTCTCGTGACATCGTTCAAGACCGTGTTGGGAAATCTCTTGACGTGTCTGGGGATCCAGCCTCTAGAGGAGATGTAGCGCGCGGCGGGCATGGGTCGTTCAGCCCGAAGCCGAACCTCGCCTACTTCGTGATACGCTCCCGACCACGAATCCGGCCACGAAGTCGTCGCCGCAGGAAGAGCGCCACCGGAATCCCCACGATCACGGCGATGATGGAACCGATCAGGAGCGGCTGCTTCCAGGCAGCCTCGCGAACGTCCACCTGTCGCTCGACCGTGTTTCGAGGTCCGATGAAGAGCTCCGGCTCGTCCGGGTCCGTGACGTTGGCACGCAGCGTGTAGTTGCCGAGCGGGCCCGTGATCCACGTGAACTCCACGACCTTCACCTCGCCGGGATCGAGGGTGGTGTCGGTGACGGCCCCGTTCACGTCCTTGAAGACCGGTGTAATCGGGATGGGGTCACCGGGGGATTGGCCGAACTGGAAGGCGAAGAAGCGCACTTCCACGTCGGTCGCCGGTGCCCGGCCGGGCACGTTCGTCACGTTAAACGTGATGAACAGGCTCACGGAGCCGAAGAGGGTGGACTCCTCCGGGCTCGCCGGGTCGATGCGCATGACGTTGGGTTCGATTTCCAAGTCGGGCCGCGTCGAGGGGTCGACGCCGACGACCACGCTCCGGGTGGCGTTGCCGTCGTTCCCCGCCCGGTCGGTCACGGTCAGCAGAACCTCGAAGTTGCCGCTGTCGGTGTAGGTGTGGGTGACGTTCACCCCGCTCGCCGTGTCGTCGTCCCCGAAGTCCCACTCGAACGTCATGTTCTGTACGCTGTCGAGGTTGTCCGTGGTGTCCGACCCGTCGAAGAAGTAGGTGACCTGCTCCACGAGGCTCTGGACTTCCTGGAAGTCCTCATCGAGGATGCGGAACTCGACCTCCGGAGGCGAGGTGTCCGACACGATCGCGGTCAGGGTGGCGTTGAGGCTCTCATGGCCCGCCTGATCGACGACCGTCAGGTTCACCGTGAACTCCCCCGGCGCCTCGAAGATCCAGTCCACGCTCCGGCCGGTGGCGTCCACCACGCCGTCGCCGTCGAAGTCCCAGCGGTAGGCGCGCACGACGCCCACCATCTCACCGTGGACCTGGTCCGTCGAGTTGCCCGCGAAGAATTCGACCACCTGACCTTCCTCGATGCTGATGGTCGTGTTGTTGGCGTCCATGCCGAGTCCGGTGATGTTGTTCTCCAGGAAGGCGAGGGGAATGATCCCGTCGACGTGCAGGGTGAAGTTCCGGAAGGTGAGGTTGTTGCCCACCTCCACGATCGTTAGGTTCCCGCTGTAGTTGCCCATGACCGAGAAGGTCACGTTGGGTCGGATGCTGAAGGCGGTCTCCATCTGGGGCGTCGTGAGGTTCGTGAACGTCCAGGTGAAGTTGGAGTCGGGGTTGATCCGGCCGTCGGGGCTGTTCGGATCGGTGGACTCCTCCGCGGTGAAGGTCATGTCCTCGTCCGTCGGCACGATGGCGGTGTAGTTCTCCACGCTGACGTTGGTCTCCGTGAAACGGTCGGGCGGGGCGACCACGAGGACGCGCGCGGTCCCCGCCAGGGACCGGGCGACCTCCATGTCCACCCGGAACGTGCCGGGGGCGACGAGGGGGTCGATGACGATGCGGACGTAGCTCTGAATGTCCACCGAGCCCGTGACGGTCTCCGTCTCCCGCTCGTATCCGGGGAGGACCTGCACGGTGTAGGTCGTGTTCACCCGCACCTCCGCGTCCGTGTCGTGGGGCGCCGTGACGTTCACGAAGTACACGTCTTCGTTCAAGGGAATGGACGGATCGATGGCCGTGTAGTTGGCGAGGCTCGCGACCTCGACGGGACCCGCGGTCAGGTTGAAGCTGGCGAAGGAGACGTTGTAGTCCGTGACGCTCCCGTTGAGGTCGGACCGGTACGACTCGCTGTTCGTGGTGAAGAAGTCGACGGTGTCCACCTGCTTCGGCCCCGCCTCAACGAGGAAGGCGCGGAACGCCTCCCGCTCCGTGTCGTTGAGGGCCCCGTCGCCGTTCCCGAGGGCGAGATCGATCTGGAGCCGCAGATGGCGAACGGATGCGAAGGGGAGTCCCGGGAAGGTGCTGTCGTCGTTGAGCGTCAGGTTGCGCCACAGGTGCAGCTTGTTCCAGTCCGTCTGATCGTACCGGATGACGGTGTCCGCTCGCTCCTCGGGCGAGGCGTCGAGAGACCGGCTGATGTCCGCCGCGCCGGTCACGGTGATCTGGGTGATGTTGGCGGCCTTTCCGTCGGCGTCGACGATCAGGATGAAGTCCCCCGGGTAGCCGGAGAAAGTGTAGAGGCTGCCAGTGACGTCGCCGACGAGGAGCCGCTTGGCCGCGGGCGTCCCCATGTCGACGTTGTAAAGGAAGGCCACGAGACCCTGGGTGATGAAAGGTCCGCCCGGTTCCTGGGCGTTGCCGACCAGGGAGATCGCCGCGCCGAGGATCACGGGGACCACCGTGTCCATGGCCACGGCGACGACCGTGATCTCCGTCTCGAACCCCGTCTTCTCGACCTTGACCTCGAACGTGCCCGCCCATACGAAGAAGATCGTGTCCCCGCCGGCGTCCGTGAGGTTGGTCCCCAGCGACTGCACGGCGGTCGTGTTCGTCACCCTAACCGTGGCGTTCGGGACGTCGGCCGCGAAGGCGTCTTCGACGTGGACGGTGAGCATGAGTGTCGCGTCCGGCATCTTCACCATCTCAATGTCCTTCCGGAGCGTGGCGGTGTTGTCGAATCGGAAGACCTCGGTCTCGTTGTCGAAGAAGCCCGGGGTCTCCACCGTGATCCGGTAGAACCCGGAGGTCGGTGTGAACGTGTACGTCCCGTCGGCCCCGGTGGCGAGGATCTCGGGGGCCTTCTGCCCGTGGGCATCCAGCAGGGAGACGGTGACACCGGCGAGAATGTTGGTCGGGTTACCCGTTTCGGTAATCCTTCCCAGGATCTGCTGCTGTCCGGCGGACAGGTCCGCCGTGAGGAGTCCAAGCCCCCCGAGGAGCAGGACGAATAACAAGAACATCGTCGCTGCCCTGTGTCGTCGATTCATCTCCATCCGTTTGCCTCCATTCAACCTGCATAAAGCCCACTGGTTTGGATGGCCCAGCCTGGGCCAGCATCCGCCTAGCGGGTGCGTCTATATAATGCTGGCGGGTGGCAACCCTCGTCGGTTGGAGGTCTGGCCCTACCTCCAAATGAAGGAGGGCTCACCCCGAAAAGCGAGAGGAGCGGCGGTCGGGAACCCTAGGTCTCGATCCGGGCCCAGATCTCCTCGGGGAGTGTCTCGTAGACCTTCTCTTCCGTTCGGTCATCCTGCCGGTTGCGGGCCCGGTCGATGGCCAGGTCGTCGAGCTCCCAATAGAAGGTCCGCCAAGATCGCCCCGTCGGGAGGATCACCGTCTCCCAGTAGGTGTTGAGAAGACCGGCGTCGTGGAGGTCGTAGAAGACCTTCCGGTCCTCCTGCCACAGCGCGTTGTCGATGATGACGGAGTTGAACCCGAAGTAGTTCAGGACCCGGAGGGCGGTGTCCCTGGCCTCGTCGGTTGAGATGTCCAGTGTCTTCTCCAGGGCCTCCTGGAGTTGTTCAGGTCTAACGACCATGTACCCTCGTCTCCCCCACCACCCTTTAATCTGTTTTCGCTGCTATAAATAAGTTTCCCAGAATCTTTCCCAGGATGAGAACGCCGGGCTGCCCGAAGGTCTTAACGAGGAGGCCACCTGGGGAGGCCGCCGACCGCGTCGCCGGTGGGAGTTGCAATGTGGGGAACGAGACCCGGAGAACCATGAAAGAGGCCTACGTGGGCGCCCCGGTCCCGCGGCTGGAGGATCGCCGCTTCATCACAGGACGGGGCCAGTTCGTGGCCGATCTCACCCTCCCCGAGATGGTCCACGTGGCCTTCGTTCGGAGCCCGTATGCCCACGCCCGGATTGAGGCGGTCGACCTGGAGGCCACCCGCGCCGCTGCCGGCGTCCTCGGGGCATGGGCCGGACGGGACTTGGAAGGCGCGTTGGGACCTCTCCCCACGGAGGTGGGGTTGGAGGAGGCCGGGCTCAGGAAACCCCCCTACCCGGCCGTGGCGATCGACCGGGTCCGATACGGGGGGGAGGCCGTGGCCGTCGTGGCGGCCTCCGATCCGTACGCCCTTGAGGACGCCGTCGAACTTGCGGACGTCCGGTACGAGCCGCTCCCGGTGGTGACGAACCAGGAGGAAGCCCTCGAGAAGGGCGCCCCCCAGCTCCACGGGGAGGCCCCGCGCAACCGTGCGTTCCGGTGGCATCTCGAAGGGGGGGACGTAGATGCGGCCTTCCGCGAAGCCGACCTTGTGGTCGAGCAGCGGATGGTGAACCAGCGGGTCCAGCCGGCTGCCCTCGAGCCTCGGGCGGCCGTGGCACGGTGGGACGCGCAGACGGGACAGGTCACCCTCTGGGTGACGTCCCAGAACCCGAAGACCCATCGGGAGGTCCTGGCGCCGATCTTGGGAATCCCGGAATCGAAGCTCCGTGTCATCGCCCCCGACGTGGGGGGAGGGTTTGGGAGCAAGATCGCGGTCTACCCGGGCGAGGCCGTGGTCTGCCACCTCGCGCGCCAGCTGGATCGGCCCGTGAAGTGGGTCGAGACGCGGGCCGAGAACTTCCGCGTGACAACCCACGGACGAGACCACATCCAGGACGTCCGCCTCGCCGCGCGGACCGACGGGACCATTCTCGCCATTGACGTGCGTTCCCTCGCCAACCTGGGGGCGTACAACTCCACCGATGGACCCGGCATTCCGGCAGGTCCCTTC
>JBHIBW010000055.1:0-10581 GCA_046759265.1 Thermoplasmata archaeon | reverse complement strand
GTACTCCTGACAGGCGTCGAGGGCGTTGTCGACCCCTTCCTTCACCGAGGTCAAGAGGGCCTTGGTCGGCGAATCGAACCCCAGGATGTGCTTGTTTCGCTCAAAGAATTCGGAGACGGAAATCTCCCTCTGCTTCGCAGCTAACCGCTCGGCGAAGGATTGGCGGGGCATCCCATCCCTTCCGTCGGCCGGCGTATCCGAGGCCCCCTCTTAAGGGTTTGGAGATTTCATCTGGCCCTCTCTGGGCGGCCTCGATGCACTTAAGGGCAGCCGGGGGAGGGGTCGGCGAAACTGGCGGAGACCCACGGGCCAGCGGGGACCGTTTAATAGGGGGGAGGGGTGAACGACCCTTCGGGTGGTCCATGAAGCTCGCGGTCGTCGCCCTGGGCGGCAATGCTATCGCGCCCCCCACCGGCCCGTTCACGTGGACCGGACAGCTCGGCGTGGTACGGGGGGTGATCCCCCCGCTTCTCGCCTTACGGGATCAGGGCTTCCAGTTGGTCGTGACCCATGGAAACGGCCCTCAAGTCGGGGCCATCCTCGCCCAGAATGAGATTGCGGCCGTCGAGGTGCCCCCGAGCCCCCTCGACGTGTTGGTGGCCCAGTCCCAGGCGCAGATTGGGTACGCCCTCCAGATTGCCCTCGTCGAGGCCCTCGCCGACCCCGGGGGAAAGACACCGTTGGCCCTCGTCACCCTCGTGGATGTGAACCCGGACGACCCCGAGTTTCACACGCCCTCCAAACCCATCGGGCCCCTCGTGCCGGAGGCACGCGCTCGGGAGCTCGAACGGCAAGGGGCGACGATGGCCGAGGACCCACGTGGCGGCTACCGACGCCTGGTGCCGTCCCCCTGGCCCCGTGAGGTCTTGGGCGTTTCGCAGATTCGTGGGATCTTGGAGGGAGGGGCTCCGGCGGTCATCGCGGCGGGAGGCGGAGGTGTGCCCGTCGTGCGCGAGGCGGGGTCGGTCCGGGGCATCGAGGCAGTGGTTGATAAGGACCTCACGAGCAGCCTCCTGGCTCGGGAGCTGGAGGCCGAACTCCTGCTCCTCCTGACGGATGTCCCCCACGTCTCGCTCGACTTTGGATCGGATCGGGAGAAGGCCCTCGAACGGGTCACGGCCCGGGAAGCGGAGGGCTATCTCCTCGATGGGCAGTTCCCGCCGGGAACGATGGGACCGAAGGTCCGGGGCGCGGTGGACTTCCTGAACGGGGGCGGCCGTCGGGCGATCATCGTCGACCTGGAAGACGCCATCCCAGCCATCGAAGGCAGGGCCGGTACCCGCATCGTTCCTTAGACCCTCGCACGGCCGCTCCGCGCGCCCAAGAAGCCTGGCATCCGGTGGCGATAAGAATTTCCTGTTCGGCTAGCATGGCAGGACGTTGTCCTCGACGGAAGCGAGAATCCGAGAGATCGAGGAGGAGATCCGGCGAACGCCAGTTAACAAGGCAACCCAGAAGCACGTGGGCCGCCTGCGTGCCAAGCTGGCGAGGCTTCGGGAGGAAACCCAGCGTCCGAAGGGGCCGCGTCAGGAAGGGACGGGCGTCCGGAAGGCCGGCGACGCGACGGTGGCCCTCACGGGGTATCCAAGCGTCGGGAAGAGCACACTCCTGAACCTCATCACCGAGGCCGCGAGTCAGGTGGGAGACTACGACTTCACGACCCTCCGTGCGGTTCCAGGGATCCTCGCCCATCGGGGAGCGAAGATCCAACTCCTCGACCTGCCGGGCCTCACGGAGGGGGCGGCCCGAGGACGCGGTCGGGGTCGCGAGGTCCTCTCTCAGGCCCGCATCGCCGACCTGCTCCTCCTCATGATTGACGTCGAGCGCTCGAATCCGGATCCGCTTCTTCGGGAGCTCCATGACGGCGGTCTCCGGCTGAACGAGGCGCCCCCCCGTGTCACCATCCACAAGAAGGACCGAGGCGGGCTCAGCGTAGCGCTGGCTGTCCAGCAGTCCGATGTTGACGAGGAGACCGTCCGAGCGGTCGCCCGGGAGTGGGGCCTCCTGAACGGGGAGATCGTGCTGCAGGAGGACCTGAATCTGGAGCGCCTCGTGGATCACTTCGCGGCTAATCGCGTGTACCTTCCCGCCGTCATCGTGCTGAACAAGATTGACCTCGTCTCGCCGGAGGCCCTCGCCCGTCTACGGCAGACCCTGCGAGGATGGACCGTCGTACCCATTTCGGCCCGGGAGGAGACCGGGATCGACACCCTCATCGAGACCGTGTACGGGCGCCTCTCCTTCATCCGGGTCTACCTCCGGCCGCGGGGGCAGCGGGAGGCCTCCGAGGAGCCCGTCATCCTCCGGGGTGGCGCCACCGTGGCGGACGTCTGCCAGCTCCTGCATCGAGAGTTTGTCAACCGGTTCCGGCACGCGGAGGTGTGGGGCCCGAGTGCGCGGTTCCGAGGGCAGCGGGTGGGGTTGGATCACGCCCTCCAAGATGGGGACGCCGTCTCGATCGCGACCCGGCCTGGCTAAGTGGGGGGTTCCCCCTCCTCGACGAGGGTTCCTGCCCTTCGAACCACTCGCTTCGCCTCCTTGAGGGTAAAGCTTGAGTTGTCGGCGATTCTCGTGGCGTCGGCGGCGGCAAGCTTGTCGACGTTGTCGATTCCGAGGTTCCGGAGCTCCTTTTCGCGCGCCTTCCCGATGCCGGAGATGCTGTCGAGGCCCCGCTTTCGCCGGACGCGGTGACGGCCTCTGGGTGCGTATATCCGGGCCACGACCACGAGCGGGATCACGATGGCGAGGGCGATGAGGACGTAGGGGACGAGGTTGGCGCCGGGTGCGATCGTGAAGGCGACCGGCGGGGAGAACCGTTCCGAGGCGCCGTCGGTAGGATCGAAATCCGCCGTGATCACCGCGCTCTGGCCCGCCACGGTCACCCGGATCTGGTCGCCCACGTTGGAGTTGTGGAGGTGAAGAAGGACGCTATAATCGCCCCCGAATCCGGCGGACCCCGCGGATGGCGGGACTAAGGGATCCGTGATGTCCACCACATCCACCCGGACGAACATCCCGGGCATGCCGAAGGAGTCCACGATGCTGCCGTTCACGTGGTAGCGGTGGTCGGGGAGATGGGTGGCGGCGGCAAACCCCGTCAGGGCGAGGAGGCCGATCGTCAGGAGGAGAAGGACTTTTCGCATCCCTACCCCCGAATGCGGTGCATCCGCGATAAGTCTTCTGCGAAGGGCCCGAGTTCTTCGGGGAGGGCAATGCCCGCAATCTCCTCTCGAAGGGCCAGGCCCTGCTCCTTCTTTTCCTTCCAGATGGCCGAATTGAAGTCGAGGAGGGCAGGGGTCAGGGCCAACCATTCGTCTCGCTCCCCCACCTCGGCCGTGGGCAAGGCCTCGCGGTGAACGGAACCGCCGTACAGGTCTCTCCAGATCGTATCCGTGATGAAGGGGCAGATGGGCGCCAGGAGTCGGAGCAAGGCGCGGAGGACCTGATGAAGGACCTGGAGGGCCGCCGGATCGCCCTCGTAGGCGCGATGCTTCACCATTTCCATGTAGTGGGGCGCAAAGAGGTTCCTCAGGAAGTCCCGCACGCGGTTGGCCGGGACGAAGAAATTGAAATCCTTGAACCCTTCCTCGGCGGCCTCGATGAGATGGCTCAGCTCGGCCAGGATCCAGCGGTCCGTCGCGGGGAGGTCCTTCGCCTCGGCCTGAGGGAACGAGGAGATGAAGCGAGCCACGTTCCAGAGCTTGGTCAGGAACTTCTTGGCGCCCCCAATCCGCTCCTCGGATACCCGAAAGTCCTCGCCCACGTTGGCCTCGCTCGCGGCCCAGAACCGGAACGCGTCAACCCCGTGCTCCTCAAAGATGGGGCCGGGCTCGACGACGTTGCCGAGGCTGTCGTGCATGGCCCGGCCCAGGCTGTCCAGCCCCATTCCGTGGATGAAGACGTGATGGAAGGGCTTCTGGCCGAGAAGGCGGTAGCTCTTCAGCAGCGTGTAGTACAGCCAGTTTCGGACGATGTCTCGGCCCTGTGGCCGGAGGGAGGTGGGAAAATGGGCTTTGAAAAAGGCGTCATCCTGATGGTAGAGCGTAGCGACCAGATTGCTGTTGCTGGAATCCATCCAGGTGTCAAAGACCCCCTCCTCGCCCTGGAACGAGGTCCCCTGGCAATGCGGGCACGCTTCGAAGGGCGCCGGGTCCTTCCAGGGCTGGTAATAGGGGCCGGGTGGAGGAGCGAGGACCTCCCCGCAGTCCCCGCAGTACCACAGCGGAATCTCGGTGTGATAGTACCGCCGTCTCCCGACGGGCCAGTCGATCGTGAGGGCGTCGATCCAGTCCAGGAGAAGCTGTCGGTGGTGGGGGGGGTGGAACACCATCTCTCTCACGAGACCTCGGAGGGCCGGGCGCGCATCGAGTTGCTGCATGTACCAGTCCTCGGTCTGAACGAACTCGATGGCGTCGCCAGATCGTCCGCACACCGGCGTCTTGTGCGCAATCTCCTCCACCTTCACGATGACCCCGGCCTCCTGCAGATCGGAGGTGATAGCCTGACGTGCCTCGGCCACGGTCATGCCCACGTAGGGCCCCGCCTCCTCGGTCATCCGCCCTTCCTCGTCGATGGAGGCCACGGGGTTCAGCGCGAGCTCTCGGAAGAGCTGAATGTCGGTCGTGTCGCCGTATGAGCAGATCATGGCCGCCCCGGTTCCGAACTCCGGATCAGCGGCGGGGTGCGGGTAGACCCGGACTTCCTTTCCGATTGGAGGGACGAGAAGGGTCGCCCCCTGCAGGTCCGTATAGCGGTCATCCTCCGGGTGCACGATGACCGCGTCGCATGCGAAGAGGAGTTCCGGCCGTGTGGTCGCGATGGTCACGCCGGCCCCCTCTTTCCCTCGGAAGACAACGTGAACCAGCTTGGAGGGCCGGGCTTCGTACTCGATATCCGCCTCCGCGATCGCCGTTCGATCGCCAGGGCAATAGAACGTGGGCCGGAGGTCGCGGTAAAAGTAGCCGTGCGCGAAGAGCTCAAGGAAGATGCCCTGGGACATCGCCCGGTACTCGGGCGAATCGGTCTCGTAGTAGTGGTGATCGAAGTCGGCGGAGAAGCCGATCCGGTGGGCCGTTTTCAGGTAGACCTGAGACTGCCGGTCCACCTCCTGGCGACACAGATCGATGAACTCCTGGCGGTCCCATTCGTAGAGCGGCTTGTCATACTTCCGCTCGACTGTTCGCTCGATGTTAATTCCATTCCGATCGAGGCCGAACGGGAAGAGGACCTCGTACCCGCGCATCCGCAGACTCCGGGCGATCATGTCGATCAGGGAGTAGCTCGCAACCGCGCCGATGTGCCAGCTCAGCCCAGACGGGTAGGGCGGGGGGGTGTCGATTGTGAAAATGGGCTTCCCGCTGCCTGGGTCAAAACGGTACAGGTCCGGCTCCCAGGACCGAAGGAGCTCCTCTTCCCTCGCGGGTTCCCAGCGCTTGCCCTTGAGCGTGGGCTTGGCCATGATGCGGCTGTTCCATTGCCTCTTTTGATAAAAGCCTGCGCGGGCGGTCCCAACGCTGGCCAGGTGGAGGCCGCGAGGATGGCGGACCAAGCTATGTACCGGGCCGCCATGATGACAGCATGGCCCTCAGGCCCTCCTTCCGGGAGGAGCATGCAGAGATCATCAAGACGTTTCTTCACCACCACTGGACAGACAGCGGACGCGACGGAATCGTTCTCGGCATGAGCGGGGGCCTCGACTCCTCGGTGGTAGCCAAACTCTCGGCGGAGGCCATCGGGGCCGCCAACGTTCTGGGCCTGGCACTGCCCCTGAGGACGGGAGGCTCGGCGGACGAACAGGACGCGAAGGCGTGGGCGGAAGACCTGGGCATTCAATTTCGGATCATCGGCATCGGGGAGATGGTTGACGCCATCGTAGAGGCGCTCGCGATCCCATCGAAAGACAGGATAGGAATCGGCAACGTGCAAGCCCGCGTTCGGATGATCAGCCTATACCAGGCGGCTCACGCGGAGAACCGGGTTGTGATCGGGACGAGCAACAAGTCCGAATATCTCAGCGGCTATTTCACGGTCTTCGGCGACGGCGGATGCGACTTCGCCCCTCTCGGTGATCTCTATAAAACCCAAGTCCGGGAGATGGCCCACCACCTCGGGGTTCCGGACGCGATTTGCGAGAAGGTCCCCTCCGCTGGGCTCTGGGAAGGTCAGACGGACGAGGGGGAGCTGGGAATCGCCTATGAGGAGTTGGACCGTGTCCTGTTGGGCCTCGAGTTGGAGATGCCAGCTGAAGAGATCGTCTCCCGCACTGGGTTCTCCCGGGAGACCGTCGAAGAGGTGACGGCCTTGGTTCGTCGGTCGATTCACAAGCGGAAGATGCCCCTCATTCCGAAGGTCGGGATCCGAACGTTAGGGCTCGACTGGAGGGAGTGAAGACGCCGAGGATGTCCTCGCGATTCGTTCCGGGGACGTACTTCGTCGACAACCGAAACAAAGCCTTTTGTAGAGACAGGGGCTAGCCGGTCGGTCCAAGGAGGCGGGCCGATGGGGGAGCCGCCTTCGCCGGGGAGTCCTCATGGAAGGGAACATCTTCCAACCCTATCTCAGCACCGAATCCATCTTCCGGGAGAATCGGGACGTCCTCCGCCCCTCGTACATTCCCGACACCCTGCCGCACCGGGAGCGGCAGATCAACCAGCTTGCCTCGGTCCTGGCCACGGCCCTCCGGGGCGAGATGCCGTCCAACGTGATGATTTTCGGGAAGACGGGGACGGGGAAGACGGCGGTGGTGAAGTACGTGGGGAACGAATTTCGCCGGGCCGACATCGAGGACCGGGTGGAGTACTTCTACATCAATTGCGAGATCGTCGACACCCCCTACGGGGTCTTCCAGAACGTGGGCAACCGGTTCATCCGGGACTTCGATGAGCGGATTCCGTTCACCGGACTGTCCACCGAGAGGGTGTACAACCTCCTCCGCGGAAAGATCGACGAAGCTGCCCGGGTCGTTGTCATCTGCCTGGACGAGATCGACAAGCTGGTGTACAAGAGCGGGGACGACGTGCTGTACCACCTGACGAAGATCAATGACGACCTTCACCAGGCGAAAGTCAGCCTCATCGGGATCTCGAACGACTTGAAGTTCACCGAGTTCCTCGACCCCCGGGTCAAGAGCCGGCTCAGCGACGAGAAGATGGTCTTCCCCCCGTATAACGCGAAGGAACTGGGCGACATCCTAGAGCAGCGGGCCCAGCTCGCCTTTGATCCGGGGGTCATCGAGAGGGGGGTGATTCCCCTCATTGCGGCCCTGGCGGCTCAAGAGCATGGGGACGCCAGGCGGGCCCTCGATCTCCTCCGGGTGGCGGGGGAACTGGCGGACCGGAAGGGCCGGAGCCACATCACGGAGGCCATGGTCCAGCGGGCGAAGAACAAGATCGAGTTGGATCTTGTCATCGAGGCGGTCCGCTCCCTGCCGACCCACTCGAAGCTCATCCTCCTCGGCATCATCCTCCAGCAGGAGGTCGGCATCGCGAAGCTGACGACGGGGGAGGTGTACGACACCTACTCCCAGCTCTGTCGTCGGGCGGGCCTGAGCCCGTTAACCCAGCGGCGGGTGACGGACCTCATCTCGGAGCTGGACATGCTGGGCCTCATCAACGCGAAGGTGAAGTCCTTCGGTCGCGGCGGTCGAACGAAGGAGATCCAATCCAGCGTGTCCGCGACGGACGTAAAACGGATCCTCGATCGCGACGACGTGCTCATGGAGCTTCGCAGCTACCGCCCGAAGGTCCAGACGACCCTCATTTAGGCGGGGCTTCTTCGCTCCCCTCCTCGGGACCTTCGTCCGTTTCCGGAGGCGCTTCCTTGCCGTGCTCTCCCGGATTGTCTGCCGCCTTCTCTCGACGGCTTCCGAGGAGAGAGAGACCGAGGTCCAGGGCGATGGGCACGACGATGAGCAGGATGAGGGAGACCGTCAGCGCGGTCCAGCTGTTCGCGGGGGCCCGGGCATCGCCCCAGGCGAAGGGACCGGCAAAGGTGAGCTTCAAGAGCCCGAACCAGGGGAGCTCCCCCCGTGACCGTCCGAGGAGGAGGCCTTGGAAGACGAGATCCTGGTCGTAACTCGGGGCGTTGTTGTCGCCCATGGTGACGTAGCCCTCACACGAAGCAGGGCAGTCCTGAAGATCCCGATCGGAGAGGAAGTCGTCGATGCGGAGCGTCACCTCGCGTTGGCGGAAGCCGACCTCCATGAGGACGACGGTGTCGCCAGCGCCGAGCCCGAAGGGGGTCGCGGCATTGGAGTCCCAATCGCGCCCGCGGTCGAGGGACGCCAACGTGGGGATGTCGAATCCGTTCGCCGTCTCGTTCCAAGCGAGGAAGACGACGGCTCGATGAATGATCCACCGGCCCGGAGGGCCGTCGGGATCTTGGAAGACAATCACGTCCCCGTAGTCGCCGTAGGTCGTGTAGCCCGCGGCCCGGCCATTCACGTAGGTCGCGACGTCCTGCCGGAGGGGCGCGGTCTGGACAACCACGATGTCCCCGGTATCCACCACGCCAATGAAGCTCTCCGAGGTGCCGTGCTGCATGCTCCCGCTCTCGACCACCACCATCGGGGGCCAGGTGCGTGCAAACGCAAAGAGGGCGCCGAACACAATGGCGACCAAGAGGAAGGCGATCGCCAGATCTCGAAGGAAGTTAACCAAAGAGCGCGGGAGACGGCGTGCCTCCTCTTGGGGCATTGGGAACGTATTAGCAGATACTGGCCACTTAAACCTTCTTCAGTCACTCTGGCCTCTTCGCCAGTGTGGGCTCAAGAGAGCTGATTCCCTTCATTCCCGCATCGTGGCTATCTTCATCGATAATTCTGCGGGAACGATTAAATAAGCTGGCCAGCGCAAACAGCCCTTATCCTGGGAGGAGCCCGAGTGCTGCCGCGACGACCTCTGGACCATCGTGGAGTTTCAGAGGTCATTGGAAGCATTCTGGTCCTTCTCATCACGGTCATCATCTTCTCCACGATCGTCCTCTGGGTTTTCACCCTCCCGGCCCCCCGCGCCGCGGGAAACGCAGGAATCGACGGGGGGCTGGAAGGGCGGTACGTGGCCGGCAGCTGGTCCGGGGCGTACGTCAACTTGACGCATCTCGGCGGGGACGACCTCCTCGACACGAACACCCGGGTCTTCCTCACAATCGACAATCAGACCCATACGTTTCGAACGCAGGGCAGTCACTTCGATGGCGTGAGTGTCAAACCCTACGGGATCGGCGGCCTGGACGTCCATTGGAATATCGGCGAAACGTGGATCTACTTGAACGAAACCATCCCCCAGACCGCCGAGATCTCGGTTCTCATTGTCGACGTGGTCCGCGGTACCGTGGTCTGGGATCAGGTCCTCTTGGGCGAGGGCGGCGAACACCTCCCGGTCTTCCTGGAGAAGTGGGTTGACTCGGAGCCCTCGAGCCCGAGCCGCGACCCTGTGAGCATCGATGACACCTTCGCGATCTACGCCCGCGTCGGGGACCCGGATGGCGACCTGAATTCGGCCTCGGTGTGGGGATACATCACCTTCGGCTACGGCGTCCCCCTCGGCTACGTCCAGCTCCTGGACAACGGGGATCCCAACGTGGGCGACGCAGTGGCCGGGGACGGGGTCTTCAGCCGCGCCCTGAGCTTTGCCGCTCCCCAGAGCTGGGACGGGGGCATCATCATCCTCAATGCCACAGACCTGGGCGGCCGTGAGGCGCAGACGCGCCTCATCTTTGAGGTCCTCGACCTGGGCGGAGGCGGTTCCCCGTTCAAGGGACCGGAGGGGCTGGCCCTCGAGAACGATCTCCAGCTCTATGACATTTTCAACGCGACCGAGTGGGACACGAACGGCTATAACGCCAACGGGACGCGAACCTTCCGAAAGGGGGAGACGGTCGTCATCATCGTGGCGAGCCAGCAGCTGAAGAACGCGGATCTACAGAACGATGTGTTCCTCTACTCCCCATCGGGACTTCCCCAAATGCCCATCGCGTACGGTCCTCCACCCTACAACGACCCCGTGACGACCTCGACGCTCCCCTCCAGCACCCGGGCCTTCACATTCCTGGGCTTCGTCGGGGGCTTCTACGTCTACGAACACCGCTTCAGCACGAATTCCAGCGCCTACGGGTGGGACGGCGTCCAACTGGCGGCCGGACCCTACTCCGTGGCCATGGAGATCCGCGCCAACAACGTGCCGTCCCCGAACAACCGCTTCGCCACCTCGGACAGCATCCTCGTGACGGAACAGAACGGTACCGCGCCAGACTATCCGCGCCTCGAATTCTTCGCGGACGCCGCCCACACGTTGCCCGCGACGAGCTTCAACGCGACGGACATCGTTTACGTCAAGGTCACCGTGGCTGACACGGACGCGAGCGTCACCTTCGGCGACGTGGTCATCTCCGATTATGAGAGCGGCATTCAGGTGTGGGCGACCCCGGGCACGGACCCGGTGAGCCCCGCCGTGGTCAACGACACCCGGTCCTACGCCTTTAACGTCGATCTGGCGGACACGAATCTGGATCCCTGGCTCTTCGGACCGAACGCCTACGGCTTCCGCATCAAACGGGTGGCGGACTTCAACGAGGAATACGCCC
>JBHIBW010000054.1:0-10610 GCA_046759265.1 Thermoplasmata archaeon | reverse complement strand
GACGAGGTCGTGGGAGAACCGCTCCATCGGCCAGCGGAGATTCTGACCCTTGATAATGGTTTGGCCCTTACGAGGAGGCGGCTGGCGGCTGCCAGATCCGGACCTGAACCTGCCCGGTCCGGATCTTCGCATAGTACGGACAGTCGGGGGCCACGGGACAGACCAGGCATCTCGGCAGCTGGGCCGTGCACACCTCCCGGCCAAATCGGATGAGGGATAGGTGCGCGTCCCGACGCCGCTCGGGCGGGATGCGGGCCTTCCACGCCTCGGTCACGTCCTCGTACCGCCGCCCCGGGTCGATCTCCCAGCGTTGGGTGAGGCGCCAGATGTGGGTGTCCACCGGCATGGTCGGGTAGTCCCCTACCATGGAGAGGACGACATCCGCGGTCTTCGGCCCGATTCCGTCGAGGCGCATGAGTGCCTGGCGGGCCCGTTCGAGGGGAGGATGAATCAAGTCGTGGACGTTGCTCTCGTGGCGGTCGACAAGGTGCTGGGCGATTCCCCGGAGCCATCGCGCCTTGGAGGCGTAGAGCCCCGCCGGCCGGATGGCTTTCTCGACGTCTTCGGTTGCCGCCGATGCGATCCGCTCCGGCGTGATTCCGATGGCCTCACGGAGGGCCTCGAGGGCCCTGCGCTCGTTCTCGACCGTGGTGTTCTGCGAGAGAACGACGGACACGAGAACCTCGAAGGGGGTCCGTTCGCGAGTCCAATCCTCCACCGGATAGCCCCGGAGGACGATCGAGAGAACGCGCTGAAAGGTTGTCTCGTCCATCGAGGGTCTCCGCCGTTCGACGCGATTCAGGGGCTGACGAAGGAGCGCATCATGAGGATCACGTTGCGTGGTCGTTCCCGAAGTCGGCGCGTGAAGTAGGCAAACCAGCGCGGCCCGTAGGGGATGTACTCGAGGGTCCGCAGGCCCCGCCCTCGAAGCTCCTGCTTCAACGGGTCGCGAACGCCCATGAGGGTCTGAAACTCCAGGTCCCTCTGGTGCTCTTCCTGGAGGGCCAATCCGTCCCGAATCATGGCATCGTCGTGGGTCGCCAGTGCGAAGCGTCGCCCCTCCTCGAAGAGGATCCGCATCAGGGCTCGGTAGTTCGCGTCGATGTCCGCCTTCTGCCGGTACGAAATGCCGGGGTCTTCCCGGTACGCCCCCTTCACCAGCCGGACGATCCCGTGCGGCATCATCGCCCGCAGATCCTCCTCCGCCCGGTGCAGGTTCGCCTGAAGCGCCACGCCCGCTTCGGGGTAGGCGCGCCGGGTGTCCTCGTAGATCCGCAAGGTGGCGGACGTGTACGGGGTGTCCTCCATGTCAAACCACAGGAAGACACCCTGGGCCCGACACAGCTCCCGGATCTCCTCGAGGTTCGTGCGGCAGTACGCCTCGTCGATCGTCAGGCCAAACTGGGTCGGCTTGACGGAGATGGTGGCGTCGAGCCCGTCGTCGTCGATCCCCGAGAGGATGGCGCGATACTCCTCGAGGGTGGCCTCGACGTCCTCCCGCCGGGTGTAGTGCTCCCCGAGGAAATTCAGGATCGCGCCCAACCCGCGCCCGTTCGCCACCCGGGCCCTCTGGAGCCCCTCTTCGAACGTGTTCCCGGCGACCCACTGCCGTGCGAGGGGGAGGAGAAGGTCCACGCGCACGGAGAGCGGTCCTGGGCTCAAAAGGTTCGCGGTCCTTGGGAGAAACTTCCTAAAGGAGGGGACCCTAATCGAAGTCGATGGGGTATTCGGAACAGCTCGAGGGCGCCGCCGGTCTCGCGGAGGTCTTCGAGCTGGTGAAGCGCGTCGTGCAGGACAACCTCGGACAGATCCGGGCCGGCCTGATGCTCGGGCTGGCCGACCTGGGCAATCATCCGCGCGGCTTCATCGGCGGGTTCCACGCGGTGGGCAGCAACGTGATCGTGATGAACAAGGTGCCGTTGCTCCGGATCCAGGACACGAACGAGGCCCTTTACAAGCCCTACGTCTTCAACGTGCTTCTCCACGAGTATCTCCACACCCTCGGGTATCTCCCTGAAGGGACCGTCCGGCCCATGGTCGCACAGCTGAGCGAGAAGGCCTTCGGCCCGGACCACCTGGTGACCCGGATTGGCCGGGATTACGCGACCTTCTTCCCGAACCTCGTGTACCCGGAGGCTGCCTGGCAGCCCGAGGAGTTCTCCTTGGAGCTCGTCTCCGACTTTGATAAGGGGAGCGCGAGTTACATCGGCTGAGGCCGAAATCGTTTAGTGGCCACGCGTTCTCCCCCGGCCCCGGAGGAGGGGAGGACATGGCGGAACTGCATCCCCGAGCCTATCTCGCCGAGTTCATTGCCGTCCTGGCGCTGGTCTTCGCGGGCGGCGGCTCGATCATCGCCAACGAAATGCTGGGGCCCGAAGGCTTCGGGCTCCTCGGGATTGCCTTCGCCCACGGCATCGTGCTCGCCGTCATGGTGACCGCCACGATGCACATCTCGGGTGGCCACGTCAATCCGGCCGTGACCATCGGCCAGCTGGTCGCGCGGAAGATCGATGGAGTGAACGCCCTTCTCTACATCTTGGCCCAGCTGCTGGGCGGGGTGGTAGGGGGCATCCTCCTGCTCTTCGCCTTCCCGTCGTCCGCGTGGGACCTGAACGGGATCAAGCTCGGTACGCCCCAGCTGGGGGCCGTCACCGACATCCCCACCGCCGTGGGGGTGGAGGCCATCTTGACCTTCTTCCTCGTGTTTACCGTGTTTGCCACCGGCGTCGACAAGCGAGGAACCGGCCAGATCGCCGGCTTCGCGATCGGCTTCGTGCTCATCTTCGACATCTTGGTCGGAGGGCCCCTCACCGGGGCAGCCATGAACCCGGCTCGTTGGTTTGGCACGGCCGCGCCCATCGGCTTCTTCCACAACCATGTCGTGTACTGGGCTGGTCCGATCATTGGGGGGGTTGTGGCCGGTCTCGTGTACGGGTACGGGTTATTGAAGAGGGAGTGAGGGACGCCTAGGGTCTCGAGAGGCCCGTCGGCGCGGGAGGGAAAAACCCATATAGCCAAAGGCGCTCCCGGCCCGGGGGCAGGTTCCGTGGTGGAGGCGCTCGCTACCTTCTTGATTTCCCTGCGGTGGGTCCACGTCCTCGCGGGGATCACCTGGATTGGGATCCTATATTATTTCAACTTCGTCCAGGTCGCGACCTTTAAGGAACTGGAGGCGAACGTGCGGACCGCCCTGGTCCCCACCCTCGTCAAACGGGCCCTCTTCTGGTTTCGGTGGGCGGCTCTCATCACGGTTCTCGCGGGCTGGACGTACTTCTTCACGGTGTGGATCGCCGGGGGATTCTTTCCTCTGACAGGCCGATGGTGGTCCGTCTCCATCCTCGCAGGCGGCATCCTGGGCACCATGATGTTGCTCAACGTCTGGGGCATCATTTGGGTCTACCAGAAGCGGGTGATCGCCTCGACGGAGGGAATCCTGCAGGGGCAGGAGGCCCCGGCCGAGATGGCGACGTGGGGCAAGCGGGCCTTGATTGCTTCGCGGTTTAACACGGCGATGTCGCTGCCGATGCTCTTCTTCATGGTCTCGGCGAGCCACTTCTTGCTGATCTAGGAGGAGAGGAAGATGGCCTGGTCCTACGAAGCCAAGGCGGGGATCGGTTGGATGGTCATCCTCCTCATCCTCATGGTCTTCGCGCAGTTTATCATGGTCAGCGTCGGCAACGAGCTGCCCCTCTTGCTCCCCATTGCCGGTTATGTCGTCTTCGCCTGGTGGGTCTTCCGGGTAATGTAGCGGGTTCATCAGCCGGTAGCCCCCCGGTGATTGCCGGACGCGGCCGCTGTTGTGCACCTCATCCAAACGGATATATCCGGGTAAAACAGGTTATAATCGAACCCCGAAATCCGACCTTCTTTTTTGGTTCAGGTTTGTGTCATCCGAGTCTAATGTATAATAGTATTAGGACGCGTTTCAGGCCCGCGGAACAAATGGAGAAGTCAGTTGAGTACTTCGACCGCCCAGGATTCGTGAATTCCAAGAGGACTCTGGAGCTTGCCAGGGGTAGGGCCTTAGAACTCGGTCGGCGGTACGCCGTCGTGGCGTCCGTCACGGGCAGGGGGGCCCTGCGGCTGGCTCGACTCCTGGAAGGAGCCAGCGTTCGGGTGGTATGTGTAACCTTCCGTGCAGGCACTATCTGGCGAATGGAAACCCTAGAGAAGAGCGAGATCTGGGACGAGATACCCGAGCTTTCCCGGGTTCGAGAGCGGTGGAAAGGCGAAGGCGTCGACGGCATCAGCGGCCCCACGGAGGATACAATCGAGGCTCTGCAGAACCTCAGAGCCAAGGTGGTGACGGCCACGGACCTGGGTTGGAGCATCGACGCCTCTCTCAGACTGTCGCTTGGGATTGGCTCGCCCGTCGAGATCATCAAGGAGACGTTACGCCTCCTTTGCCCTGGGTTTCACGTCGCCATGTTCGCGACCATGACCGCAGCTGACGCAGGGGCTATCCCGGTCGACGAAGAGGTCGTGGCCGTTGGCGGCACGGAGTACGGCCTCGATACGGCCTTGGTAATCAAGCCCTCCTACTCCGACCAGATGTTCGATAGGGTTCATGGATTGGAGGTCAGGGAAGTAGTCTGCAAGCCCCGGTCCATGAAGGGCCCCTCAGGATTCTACTTGGAGAGGGGCGCCTAGATGGTTGCTTAGGGAATCTCCCCTAGTACGTCCTTGCCGACGTTCTCTCTAGCTCCCTCGCGATTGTGACTTCATGACGAGGAGCGTCGGAAAGGGCCTGCAGGAGCCCTGTTTGGTATGCGACGAGCGGCGATTTACAGAGATAGCACATTCCCCTACACAATCGCTAGGAAGCGTGGATTGCCACTGGACGCAATTGCAATACAGTTGGGACACGAGAGCATCGCCACCACACCGCTCTACGCTCGATTAGCCGACGACACCTACGAACAGGAATACGAAACCATGTTCAATCCAAACAAACTTATTCATCGACACAAGGGACCCGTTTAGGACCACCAAACCGAGCGACCCGGCCTATGGCTAAATTTATTTAGTCATTGATTCAACGACCAAACGGATTTAGGACCGAGGGAATTGGGGATCGCGATGACGGGCTCCGCAGTGGTGACTCCGCGACCTCCGATGGCCGAACCGGCCGGCGCAACCCAAGACGCGCTTCAGGCCCTTTACCGAAAGCGCCGGGATGAAATTGCAGCCCGGCTGCGGGAGTTCCGGGCGATCTGGCGGGAGGGTAACGACGAGGACCTCTTCGCCGAGATGGTGTTCTGCATGTGCGCGGTGCAGACCTCGGCCCGGGTAAGCGATCAGGCCGCCCGCCGTCTCCGGGAATCGGGCCTTCTCCTGAGAGGTTCGCGGAGGCGCGTTCGGGAGGTTCTTCGGGGAGGCTACGTCCGTTTTCACGAAACCAAGTCTGGATGGATCGTGGGGGCCCGGAGAAGGTTCATGGAACCCAACCCCTCGCTCCGCCGGAAGCTGGAAGGTCTCGCTTCCCAACCCCCCGTCCTCCGGGATTGGCTGGAGGGGGAAGTCCCGGGCCTCGGGCCGAAGGAGGCATCGCACTACTTGCGGAACATCGGCCTAGGGGAGAATCTGGCCATCCTCGACCGCCACATCCTGCACAACCTCCAGGAGCTGCGCGTGATCGAAGCTCTCCCTCCAAGCCTGACGCGGTCCCGCTATCGTGCCATCGAGCGGGACCTTCAGGCCTTCTGCGAACGGATGGCCATCCCCGTCGGCCACATGGACCTCCTCCTTTGGGCCAAGGAGACCGGGTTTGTTTTCAAGTGAGGCAGGCTCGGGGGCGATTCGTCGGCGCTTCGCTGTCTTAGGCCACGAGGCGACCACGGCGGGAGACTTTCACCTCAACGATCTGGCGGGATCCGCGGGACGCCTGGATATCCTCGTTCGATGCGTAACCTCCGCCTTCATGCTCTCTCACGACCTACGGAGGGACACCGAGCTTTACCTGGTCCTTCTCGGCCCTCCTCAACCTCCAAAGACCGTTCGCCTCGTCGGTCCGGAGCTCCGATATCTCAATCCGGACGAACGGAGCACCGCCGCCCTGCTGCGTCGGGCGTTGCGGTCCCGCGCCGAAGGTAAGAGTAGCCCGGGGATTTACGTGTCGAGACGCGGCCTTCCCGATCTACTTGCCCGGTTGGGAGAGGGGCTGATCTACCTCCACGAGGACGGAGAGGACATCCGCCGGGCCTCTCTCCCGTCGCGGAGCGCCTTCCTCCTTTCGGATCACCGGAACCTGACGGCCGGCGAAGCGGCCCTTGTCGAGAAGGCGCAGCCCCAGGTCGTCCGGGTGGGTCCTCGGACCGTCCACGCAAACCATGCCATTGTCCTGGTCCACAATGAGCTGGACCGCCAGGCCGCTAGGCCTCCCGAAGGACCTGACTGAGCCCCTCGAGTCCCGCCCGAAGGCTCGCCGTGTCGGTCCCGAAGCACAGACGGAAGTGCTCCGGGGCTCCGAACATTCGCCCCGGTGCGATGAGGACCCCGTCCCGCTCGAAGGCCACCTCCGCGAGGCGATCGACGTCTCCGTCAAAGCGGGGAAAGCTCACGTTCCCCTCTGGGGTCACCCATTCCAATGCCGGCTCGCCCTCGATCCACTCCTCCACAACCGCGCGATTCGTCGTCACGAGCTGCCGATTGCGGTCTCGAATCGCGTCACGCGCCTCGAGGACGTGCACACCGAGGGCGTCGCTGGGGAGCGCGGAGGCGACGCTGGTGAAGTCCTTCACTTGGTGGAGCCGCGCGAGGACCTCCGGGGAGGCAACACACCATCCGAGACGGAGACCGCCCAGGCCGTAGACCTTGGTGACGCTGGAGGTGACGGTGAAGCGGGGGCTGACCGTCGCCGCGGACGGCGGGGGCGCCCCGATGGAGGCTTCCCGGAAGATCTCATCCATGAGGATCTGGAAGTCCCCCTCCTCCGCCACCTCTGCGAGCCGTGTCAGGTCATCGGCGTCGAGGGCGGTTCCTCCGGGGTTGTGCAGGTTCGTGAGCACGAGGAGTCGGGGCGGGTCGGCCGCGAGGGCTTCCACCGCCTCCCAGTCTGGCTGGAACCCCCGGCCGAACGGGCGGGGAAGGAAACGGACCTCGGCACCGAGCAGCTCGAAGGTCTTCCACAGGGGTTCGTAGGCGGGTCGCTCCACGACGACCCGGTCGCCCCGACTCACCAGGGCCAGGCCAACCAGGAAGTTTGCCTCGCTCGCCCCTGCGGTGACCAGAACCTGACGAGAGGGAACCCCGGAGAGGCGCCCGATTCCCTCGCGAAGGGCGGGGGACCCCGCAAGGTGCGGTTCGGCGTGATCCAGGTCCCCTAGGACCTCCGGATTGACCTCGACGGGTGGGAGATTGCTCGAGGCGAGGTCATACTTGGTTCTGGGGAGGCGGTCGACGATGTAGTGGAGCAGGTCGAAGCGCGGTTTGCCCACGAGGCCCAACCGAGGAGGGGACCATAAGACTCACGCCGGCCAATCTTGCCCGAAAGAGGGTCGGCCTCGGCCTGGCGGCCGTCTCCGGAACCTTTACCGATGGGCCGAGAGATAGCGCGAACCTCAGGAGGCGGACCCTTGGAACGATTTCACATCGCCAGCGAGGCGGACATCCTCTCGGGCCGGACGACCGACGTGTACTTCCAGCGGACGGAGCAGGTCCTTCGTGCAGAGGGGAAGGACGCGACGCGGGTCGTGGCGGAGGTGACGGCCGGCCACCTGCCACGGGCGTGGCCTTGGGGGATCTTCGCCGGCCTGGAAGAGGCGGTGAACCTGCTCGAAGGGCACCCCGTCGACCTGTACGCGCTCCCCGAAGGCACTCTGTTCTCGCCCCGAAGTCACGGAGGGATTCGGGTCCCGGTTGCGGTGCTGGATGGTCCCTACGGCACCTTCGGGCGATACGAGCCGCCCTTGCTGGGCCTCCTTTGCCAGGCCACAGGCATCGCCACCAAGGCCGCCCAGGTCAAGCAGGCGGCGGGATCCGGCGAGGTCATCTCCTTCGGGGTTCGGCGCATGCATCCGGCCCTGGCGCCCATGATTGACCGGGCCGCGTACTTAGGAGGCCTAGATGCCGTGTCCAGCCTCATCGGAGCCGAATTGGTGGGGGAGGAACCCCAGGGCACCATGCCCCATGCCCTCACCATCGTGCTGGGCGGTCCCGAGAAGGCCTTTGAGGCCTTTGACCGCCACGTTGAAGCCGCGGTTCCCCGGATTGCCCTGGCGGACACCTATCTGGACGAAGTCTGGGAGGCCCTGCAGGCCGCCGAGACCGTCTCGGAGCTCGCGGGCGTCCGCTTGGATACGCCCGCCTCGCGAAGGGGAGACTTTCCTGAAATCGTGCGCGAGGTGCGCTGGGAGCTTGACCAACGAGGATACGAAGAGGTGAAGATCTTCGTGTCCGGGGGCCTGGACGAGACGACGATCCCCGCCCTGTTGTCTGCGGGCGCGGTGGGGTTCGGCGTGGGGACTAGCGTCTCCGACGCGCCCACGGTCAACTTCGCCCTGGACATCGTGGAGGTTGAGGGACGCCCCGCGGCGAAGCGGGGGAAGTACAGCGGACGGAAGGGCGTATTCCGATGCCCGGAGGACTTCACCTACGAGGTCGGAGCGGCTCCCTCTGCCTGCCCTCGCGGTCACGGGGCCATGGAGGACCTCCTGGTACCGTATCTGGAGGCAGGGAAGCGCGTACGCGAGCTTCCGAGTCCCTCGGCGATACGCGAGAATGTCCTGATGCAGCTGGCCAAGCTACCCGACCCACGCGAAGAGCCGGAAAAGGTTGATTAGGCCTGGGACCTAGCCCCGGGGGGAACGATGTCCGAAGTGCCCGAGGATCTCCGCTACACGAAGGAACACGAGTGGGTGCGCGTCGAGGGCGACCGCGCCGCCGTCGGGATCACGGATCACGCCCAGAACGAATTGACGGATGTGGTGTACATCGAACTCCCCTCCGTGGGCGACGAATTCGCCGAGGGCCAAGGGTTCGCCGTCGTCGAGTCCGTTAAGGCCGCCTCCGAGATTTTTGCCCCGGTTCCTGGTACCGTGGCCGAGGTGAACAAGGACTTGGACGACCACCCGGAGCTCGTGAACGAGTCCCCTTATGAGGCGGGTTGGCTCATCGTCCTGACGCCGAGTGGAGAGGGGGACGCCCTGTTGACGGCGGCGGAATACCAGGACCTGATCGAGGGCGAAACCTAACGCCCGGGGCCCTCGGCGGTGATGGCGCCCTCCCGTTCCAGCAGTGTGCGCTTCGTCTGGGTCCCACCCTCACCCGAATAGTTGCCGAGTCCGCCCGAGGCCGGCACGACCCGATGGCAAGGGATGACGAGCGGGACCGGGTTTCGTGCGCAGGCCCGTCCTACCGCTCGGGCCGCCCTCGGGCGTCCGAGGTGTTGGGCGATTTCCCCGTACGTGACCGTTCTTCCCCGGCGGAGGGTTCGCAAGTATTCCAGGACCTCTCGCTCGAACGGTCCGACCTGAAGGTCGAGGGGAATGTCCCGGAGGTCGCCCTTCCCGGTCCGGAGGTGCTCCAAGATTTTCTCCAAGTAGGGATGGGAGGATTCGGCATCGCGGGATGCGTCGCGCGCCAGCTTGACCCGACGAACACGCTGTCCCAGGACTTCGAGTTGCACGTACAGGCCCAACTCGCTGCTGAACCGGGAATAGAGGGACAGGGCTTCTCCCGCGGCTGCCTCCACCCCTCCAGACGCCGCGGCGCGGATCCGGACGAAAGGAAGCATGGCGCGGATGATATGTTGCTCTGCCTTGTGCAGGTGCTCCTGAAGCGTACTCCGCGCCATCCCATGGGCCTGGCTGACCTCTTCCATGGTCACGCGCCGTGGAAAATCGTAGTATCCCGCGTCGAACGCGGTCGCCAACGCCGCCGCCTGCCTTTGGGTGAGGCTCGTGAGGAAGAGGGGTGAACGGAGGGCATCCTGGGCTCTGCCTCTCTTGGCGAGGGGACGTTTTGAGAGGAGTCGGCCATCAGGAAAGAGGGCTTCCACTTCGCGGAGATCGACGGCTTCTTCCACGAGGAGAGTGACGTGGGCTTCCCCCCGCGTCCATCGGACCGGCGGGACAACGTGGGCGGCGTGGTCGGCAAGCAACCGAATCACCTCGTCGGCGGCCTCTCCTCCCTCCAGAACGAACGTAATGCGCCCCCCTCCTCGGATTGAGTGCATCAGGGAGGCTCTCTTCTGGAGCACCGTCGTCGCGTCGTCCAAGTCGTCCTCTGGGCCAAACACCTGCAACACCAAGTGGGGACTCATTGGGTACGCTTCGACGGTCAGATCCTCGCGGCGTGCCGTGAGGGATTGCAGGGTGCTGGGCGTGCTCGTACCAAGAACCACCTTGAAGGCAGGAGAGCCGGCCTGGGCGTTGAGGCCGCTCGGCTCCACGAAGGGCCCGGTGGTCGGATCCCTACGGGCAGTCATACAGGGGGATGGCCTCTGTACGTAATGGCACTTGACCCGGCGATAGCCGGGTCGCCCTCTCATCTCAGAGGCCTCAACATCTATATCCGCCGGACCTCGCTACTCGCTTGGGCTCGTAGGGTAGTGGACTATCCTTCCGGCCTTCGGAGCCGGGGACCTGGGTTCGAATCCCAGCGGGCCCGTC
>JBHIBW010000053.1:0-10884 GCA_046759265.1 Thermoplasmata archaeon | reverse complement strand
GAGCCCAAGGGGAGCCTGCTCCCGACTCGACCCGCTGCCGAAGTTGCGTCCCGCCACGATCATGTCCCCCGGCTTGGCCTTCTTCGAGAAATCGGGGTCCACCGTCTCCATGACGTGATCGGCGAAGACCTGGGGATCGGTCGTGCCAAGGTACTTCACGGCGATGATGTGGTCCGTGGTGACATCGTCTCCAAACTTCCAGACGCGCCCCTGGAGCCGCGTCTCCACGACTACACCTCGCGGGGATCCGTAATCTCGCCGTAGAGGGTGGTGGCCGCCACCGTCATGGGGGAAGCAAGGTAGACCATTGCCTCCCGGCTTCCCATCCGGCCGGCGTAGTTCCGGTTGCTGCTGCTGATGCACACCTCGTGGGGCGCCAGGACACCCAGGTGACCGCCGAAACAGGGGCCGCAGGTGCTGTTGGCGAAGGTTGCCCCGGCCTCCATGAAGACCTGCGCGAGGCCCTCGTTGACCGACTGGCGGTGAATCGCCTGCGAGGCGGGGGAGACGATCATGCGCATCCCGGATGCCAGCCGTTCCCCGCGCATGATCTCCGCGGCCGCCCGAAGGTCCTCGATGCGTGCGCTCGTGCACGAACCCAGGAAGGCGACGTCCACCTTCGTCCCACTCACCTCCTCCACCGGCGTCACGTTGCTCGGCTTCTCGGGCACTGCCACCTGCGGTCCCATGCCGTCCACGTCAATCGAATACTCTTCCGCATAGGTGGCATCTTCGTCGCCGGCGATGGGGCGGAAGGGTTGGCCGGCGTGGCTAAGATACTCCCGTGTCACCTCGTCGGCGGCCACCATGCCCGCCGTCGCCCCCATCTCCGTGGTCATGTTGGAGAGGGTGAGCCGCTCGTTCATCGGAAACGCCTCCACGGTCGGCCCCGTGAACTCGACCGCCTTCTCGCGGGCTCCCTCGTCCCCCGTGGTTCCGACGACCTTCAGGATGACATCCTTAGCCCAGGTGCGCCGGCCCAACCTCCCTTCGATGTTTACACGAATCGTCTCGGGCACCGGAAGCAGGATACGCCCCGTGCCCATGATGGCCGCCGCGTCCGTGGCCCCGATCCCCGCCGCGAAGGCGCCCACAGCCCCCACCGTGTTCGTGTGGCTGTCGGTGCCAATCACAAGGTCCCCCGGCTGGGCGTACCCGCGCTCCGCCACGAGCTGATGCACGATACCGTGGTCGCCGATGTCGTGAAAGCGTGCGATGCCTTGGGCCTTACAAAACTCCCGAATCGCCTGGTGCATTTTGGCGATCTCCTCCGTGGGTGGAGGAACCCAGTGGTCGAGGGTCACCACGATTCGATCGGGGTCCCATACCCGTTCGATTCCCATTTCCTCGAAGGGCTCCAGGGCGACGGCGAGCATCTCATGCATGTACAGAAGGTCAAGTTCGGCGTCGACCTCCGAGCCTGGAACCACGGTATCCTGGCCGCTGGCCCTTGCCAGAACCTTCTGGGCCATGGTCATGCCCGCCATGAAGGAACCATGGCTTCGGGCGGTCTTAAGCGTCTCGGCCTAGGTCTCCTCGGGGAGCCCGAGGCCGGCCTCTTTCGCGATGGTCCAGAACTCCTCCTCGGTCACCCCGCGAAGATGCTCTTCGCGTTCCCGATAGGTCTGGATGAAGGCGGTCTGATCCTCCTTCCCTTTGCGCTCGGCTAGGTCTTTGATGGCCGCCACCATGGCGCGAATCTCCTCGTCCGACGCCTCCACGCCCGCTTCCTTGAGGCGGTCCTCCACCGCGGCGGTCCCCGTGTGTTTGCCGAAGATGAAGACCCGCTTGTTGCCCACGACCTCGGGCTGGATGGGCTCGTAGGTGAGCGTGTTCATCAGGACCCCGTGGGTGTGGATGCCGGACTCATGCCGGAATGAGTTGTAGCCGACGATGGGCTTGTTCACCGCGACCGGAACCCCCGAGATCTCCTCCACGAGCCGGGAGAGCTTGTACAACCGCTCCGTCTTGATGCCCGTATCGTACCCGTAGAGGGCCTCAAGCGCCATGACCGTCTCAGAGAACGGGGTGTTCCCGCTCCGTTCCCCCAGCCCGTTGATGGTGGTGTGGGGCACCTGGACCCCCTCCTCCACGGCGGCGAGGGAGTTGGCCACCCCCATCCCGAAGTCGTTGTGGATGTGGACGCTCAGGGTCACCGGCTTGAGGACTTCCTTCACCCGGCGAATCCACCAGCGGGTCATCGTGGGCGTCAATACGCCGACGGTGTCGCAGAGAACGGCCCAATCGGCCCCCGCGTCGATGGAGGCGTTGTAGAGCTGCTCCACGTACCCCAGGTCCGCCCGCACCGTGTCTTCGGTAACAAACGCGACCTTCCGGCCATGCTCCTTGATGTACTCCACCAGCTCCGGCGCAATCGCCAGGACCTGTTCCCGGGTCATCCGAAGCTTGTACTTCAAGTGGAGATCGCTGCAGGCCACAAAGATGCTGACGGCATCGGCGTCGGAGTCGAGGGCCGCGTCGACGTCCCCCTTCACCGTCCGCGCCGCGGTCATGATCGTGGCGTCCAGGTCCTCCTTCGCGATGGCCCGGACGGAGCGCTTCTCCTCGTCGGAGACCACGGGCATGCCCACGTCCATGATGGGGATGCCGATCTCGTCCATCCACGATGCGATCTTCACCTTCTCATCCACCGTGAAGTGGAGACCCGGCATCTGCTCCCCGTCCCGCAGGGTTTCATCCCAGAAGTCGACCCGATCGGGTAACCCAGGGGCCAGGCCCTCCTCCACCATGAAGTTGTGAACAAGCTTCTCTGCCACGGGGCTCCCTCCGGCCCTCTCGAAATCATGGGGGCGGCGCTAATTAAGCGTGACGCCAGGGCCCCCTTCACCGCGGGCCACGAAAGTTTATCCACGCGCCACGGGCTAATTGAAGCAATGGCAGAGCGCCTGGAACCCATTCGGATGCGCATTCCGACCCAGCTGCCGGTGGCCACCGTCAACGTGTACCTTCTCCAAGGGGACGAGAACGTGCTCGTCGACGCGGGACCCCATCATCCCGACGCGTGGGACTACCTAACGAGACGCCTGCAAGCGCATGGTTTGGAGGTCAAGGACATCGATCGGATTCTCATTACCCACGGGCACGTCGATCACTACGGCCAGGCGGGGGATATCGCCGAGGCCTCGGGGGCCGAGGTGTGGACCCATGAACTGGATCGCGCGCTGATCCGGGGCTTCTCCGCCGTCGTGGGCCAGCGAAACGAGTACTACCGAGACATCCTCAGGACCACCGGGTTCCCGGAAGAGACCCTCAACCTCGTTGCCGGCTTCTTCGACTACCTGCAGGAGTTGGGACGCGAGACCCCCGTGGCGCGGACTTTCAAGGACGGGGATCGGCTTCCCGCGGCCGGCTGGGACCTGGAGGTCCTCCATACGCCCGGTCACTCCCCGGGATCCAGCTGCCTGCTCTACGAGGATACGCTCTTCACCGGCGACACCGTGCTGAAACACATCACCCCCAACGCGGCCTTCGGGGGAGCGGATGGGAAGTCCTTGGGGATGGGGGACTATCTGAACTCCCTCGAGCGTCTTAGCCCCCTCCGACTGGAGGCCGTGCACCCGGGACACGGGCCGCCGATGGAGGGTCTCGATGCCTTCATCGCGAACTACCGGGCCGTCTACGGGGAGCGGCGAGCCCAGGTCCTTCAGATGCTCCGGAAGCAGGAACGGACCGTGTTCGACGTCGTCCTCGCGCTCTTTGGCACCCTTCCCATTCACGAGGTTTTCTTGGGCATCACGGAGGTGCTCGGACACCTGGAGATCCTGGAACGGGAGGGGCTGGTCGAGGCGCGGGAGCGGAAGGGATTGCGGTACTATCGCCTCCTTCCCCAGCCTGCCTGAGAGAGTTTAAGTCCGCCCGGAGTTATGGAGGAACGGGATGGAGCGACTCCCCCGAGACGAGTATTATCTCCGCCTGGCGGTGGACGTGGCGGGCCGGGCGACCTGCCTCCGCCGGATGATCGGCGCGGTGGTGGTCAAGAACGACGTCATCGTCAGCACCGGCTACAACGGAAACCCCCGGGCGATGCCCCACTGCGAGGAAATCGGCTGCATCCGGGACGAGTTGAAGATCCCTTCCGGCGAGCGTATGGAGATCTGCACGGGCGTCCACGCCGAGATGAACGCCCTCATCTTCGCGGGGAAGGAGGCCCGGAACGGGGTGCTGTACACGACCCTCGTCCCCTGCAACACCTGCGCCAAGATGATCATCAACGCGGGGGTGAACCGGGTCGTGTACGCCGAGGGGTACCCGGACCGCATGGGCCTCGTACTGCTCGAGGAGGCCGGCATCCCCGTCGAGCGACTGGCCATCGAGCTCGAGAGCCCGCTGACCCGCGCCGAGGAGGAGACCCAAGGCATCGTCGATGCGGGGTCCGACCTCACCCTCGAGGAGATGCGAGAGGCCCTGGGGGAGAAAGAACAGCTCATGGCCCAGATCGCCCAGGGGGAGAAGACCATGAACGAGGCCGCCGCCCACATCATCCAAGAGCGGGTTTCCAACCTAAAGAAGGAGAAGGACTAGTCCGCGCCCACCATCTGTCGGAGCAGGGGGCCGATCCAACGCGTGCGGTCGAGCGCCGCGCCGAACCGGGCGACTTCCTCCTCTCCGATCATCATAGGGCCGCGGCCGAATCGACCCTCCGAATAGTAGCAGAAGCGCAGGGACCGCTGGCCATCTTCATACTCCATGAGTTGGATCGTGGGTTCCCAGTGGGGCGCCTGGACGGAGACCTCTTCGATGATCTGGCCGTCCCCCCAGGGCATGTGAAAGGGTCGCGGGACCTTCCGGCTCATGAGCGACTCATGCGGGAAAGGCCCATAAAGGATGGCTAGCCACTCTCAAACCGTGTCGGTCTGCGTGGTTGCCGGCCGGAACTTGTACCCGTAGCGCACCACGCCCTCCTGTCGATAGATGCGCCGGAGGACCGCTTCCACGGGCATGCCGATCTCTACACGACCGGGATCCGTCTCCGTCATCTGGGCGATCACGCGGGGCCCTTCTTCCAGCTGCACCAAGGCCACCGCATACGACCCAATGAGCTCCTGCTGCGCCTGGAACTCGGTGGGGGAACTGCCTTCCGCAATGACCGTTCGGGCGTACACCTCCCCCTTCCCCGAGAGCGGTTCTTGGACGAACTCGTGGCCCCCGCAGTTGAGACAGACGGCACGGGGGGGGAAGTCCACCCGGTTACAGGCGACGCACCGGGAGGCGACCAGACGATACCGGGCGGCCGCGAATTCCAGGTAGGTCGGAAGCGAGACGTAGGCGCCCTGCGAGACCTCGGCCTCGGGGGCCCGGTCGGCCAGAAAGCTCCGAAACCGGGCGTAAGTGGGGTAGTCCACGTACGATCGATCGGCGCGCAGGCTGCTGACCGGGCTCGGGACCCCGGGGGGTCGGGACGCCATCCTGAGAGAGAGGACGATCGCGGATCCCACGCCGTAGCTGACCAGCCCTACGGGGTCTCCCTTCTGTGCGGTCTGAACAACCTCGGCCAGGGCCAACAGGGGAGACACGCAGCCCGTGTCCCCCGAGAGCTTCACGACGCCGCCGCCGATTCGTTCGGGCGGGATGACTCCCTTCAGGGCCTGGGAGGCAAAGTCCCCCGTTGGTTCATGCGAGGCCACCCGGCCTGCTTCGAACTCCTTACGAACACCCCGGGTGGCGGCCTGAATCGTCTCCCTAGCGAGTTCCATGCCTTCTTGGTCCTCACCGCCGCCCACCCGATCGACCTCGGCTCCCGGTTCTCCGTCGAAGTGGCCGGTGGCCTCGACCCGCAAGCCCCCGTTCGGTGTGAGTCGAACCGCGGCCGCGGCGGCCCCCAAGGGGTGCTCGCCCGGGTCCTTGAGCGCCCCACGAGGGACGGAGGCGGTAGCGAGGAGGGCGGGCGCATGGTGTGTCTCCACGAAGTCCAGACAGGACAGCAGTGCCTCACCCGCCGCGTTCGTTGAACCCTGGAAGTCCGCCCGCTCCGCCTCCTCCATCCCCAGGGCCACGGCGACCGTCGGGGAGAGCTCGGGGCCGTCCCGGGTCGCGGTTGCGAGGAACCCCACGGGGCCGGAGGGGCGAAGCTTTCGGGCGGCCTCCACGGCCAAGGTCACTTCGTCTTCGTCGTAGCCGGCGACCGTCTTCTCCTCGATCCCGGGAGCCCGGGCCGCCTCCCACATGTCGCCGTACGCCTCCGCTCGGATGCTGCGAACCGGGAAGTGGAACGCGAGGGACGCGATGCCGGTCATGAGGTCACCGGGAGAAGAGGTGGACCGCGATGGTGGCCCCCGAGCCGCCCACGTTGTGGGTCAAGGCGAGCTCGGCATCGGGCACCTGGCGCGCCGACTCGGCCTCGCCCCGAAGCTGTTGGAAGACCTCCACCACCTGTCCCGCGCCGGTGGCGCCGAGGGGGTGGCCCTTCGACTTGAGCCCCCCGCTGGCGTTCACGGCGACGTCGCCATCCAGGTCGGTCCGTCCCTCCAGGGTCCACGTCCCCCCCTTCCCCTTCTCGGCGAACCCCAAGTCCTCCAGCGCCATGATCTCGGCAATCGTGAACGCATCGTGGAGTTCGGCCAGGTCCACGTCCGTGGGAGACCGGGACGCTTGCCGAAAGGCCTCCCGCCCGGCCCGGACCGTGCCTTCGACCCGGGTGACCTCGGCGCGATCGTGGAGGGCCAGGAAATCGCTGGCCGCCGCGGCCGCCCGTATGTAGACCGGGGTGTCGGTGAACCGTTTCGCGTCCTCCCCCCGCGCGACCAGGAGAGCGGTCGCCCCGTCCGACACGGGGCAGGAGTCGTACAGGGTGAGGGGATCCGCCACGACCGGGGCACGCAGCACGTCCGCCTCCGTGATGACCTTCTGGAAGTGGGCCTTCGGATTGTGACTCCCGTTGCGATGGTTCTTCACGGCGACCCGGGCGAGGGCTTCCCGCGTCGTTCCGTACTCGTGCATGTGTCGGGAGGCCATCAGGGCGTACACCCCGGCAAAGGTCGACCCCGCCAGGCGTTCCCACTCCGTGTCCCCGCTGACCCCCAGCCAGTAGCGCCGTCGGTCCGACGGCAGATCGGTCATCTTCTCCACACCCGCCACGAGGGCGAGATCGACGACGCCGCTCCGGATCGCCATCCAGGCATCCCGCAAAGCGTAGGAACTGGAGGCGCACGCGTTCTCCACCTTCCGGGTGGGAAGGTGCGTGAGGCCGACCTGCTCCGTCATCAGGGCGGAGAGGTTCCCGAGCTGGCCGCCGCCGAAGGACATGCTCCCCACCCAGGCTTCCTGGATGTCCGTCGGATCCACGCCGTTGTCCACACTGGCGAGGCACTCGCCGAAGGCCTCGACGAAGAGGGACCTAATCCCTCCTGAACGGACGCCGAACCGGGTCTGCCCCGCCCCGACGATGGCGACCTCGTCCGCCATGGGGAGTCCCATGCCGCCGGCTCTCTTCAAGGCTTTCCAGTCTCGGGCCACGCGAGGCGAAGGCTCAACCAAAGAGGCGGAGGGCCGTCCCTTCCACGATGTCGCGCTTCGCTTCGTCTGATAGCGGGAGTCCCAGGACGCCGTCCAGGTTCTTCCGGATCCCGGGAACCTGCGGCCCGGGCCAGTCCGAGCCGAAGAGGGTCTTGTGCGCCACGGCCTCGAGTCGCGGGAAGTAGTCGAGGAGGCGCTTCGGCGGGATGCTGGAGATGTCCAGGTAGACGTTGGGGTGCCGACGAAGGAGGAAGAAGGCCTCCTCCGTCCAGAGCGGCCGCCCTCCATGGGCCATGATGATCTTCAGCTGGGGAAAGTCCACAGCCACGTCATCCAAGGCCAGGGGATCGCCCAACCGGGACCGGGCCCCGGGGAAGATGGAGGTCCCCGTGTGGACCGTCACCGGCACCCCCTGGTCCTCCGCCATGGCGTACACGACCTCCAGCCCTCGCACCTCGTCCTGGTAGGCGTTGGCGGCAAACAACTGGTGGGGCGGGTGGAGCTTAATCCCACGCACCTCGTGGGTCGAGAGGAGCTCCTCCATCGCCTCCCGCACGTCCTCGCGACGCGGATCCAGGCCGCCGAAGGGCAGGAGGCGGTCGGGGTAGTCCCTCGCGTAGGCCGCGGAGAAGGCGTTGACCTCCTCCGTGAACCCGAGAACCTCCTCCGAGACGTAATTGATGAGGCAGGCGCGCCAGACCTCCGCCTCATCCAGGACCTGAATGAAGAGGGCCGGATCGTCCCGCATCCGACGCATGAAGTCGACGTCCTCCTTCCCCAGATTCTTGAAGAGCTCGAAGGCGGCGGGCTTCACGAGCTCGTAGGGTTGGATGTGAACGTGGACGTCGGTGACCTTCCACTCACGCACGCCCGGCCGAGGACCGACGCCTTGATGAACCTTCGCCGGACGTCTGGGCCCTCACTCCGCCTGCTTGCTCGTAAAGAACTCGACGTAGATGCCGTCCGGGTCCTGCACGTAGGCCCAGATGGAGTGCTTGCTCTCGATGGGGCCCAGCACGACGGGGTACCCCTTCTCCTCCAGATGCGCCCGGGCGGCCGCGAAGTCGTCCACGTAGAACGCCAGGTGATCCAACTCCTCTCCCTCGCGGTACGGGCCGGCCACGGGGCTGTCCTCCGCGTACCAGTTGATTTCGATGGAGTGGCCCTTCGCGTCGTTGCCCACGCTCGCTAGCGCGCCCTTGTTCTGGGGAATCTCCGAGCGGTCGAAGAGCTCCAGGCCCAGCACGTCGGTGTAAAAGGCAATGGATCGGTCGAGGTCGCGCGTCCGTATGCCGGTGTATGCGAGCTTGAACTCCATGGGAGTCTCCGGAGAGCCCAAGAGGTCAGGCCTACATAGGCCTTCACCCGCCGCTTGACGGACCGGCTGGCTGAAACCTTAACCCCGCCCACCCCCTAGCAGATTCGAATGGCGTACTGGCTGTGCAAGGTGTGTCAAGAGAACTGCCCCACGTGGTCGGGGGCCCGTGACCACCTGTACAAGGCGCACAACGAGGAGACGATGCGCCTCCTCGGCCAGAGCATGATTCCCGAGATGATGCTCCTGGAGAAGCACCTGGAGGACGATTGAAGCTACCGGCCGGTGAAGGCGGCCTTTCGCTTCTCTAAGAAGGCCCTGACCCCCTCCGCTTTGTCCTCTGTCGAGAACAGCAGGGCGAAGAGCGCGCTCTCATACTCCAGGCCCGCCTTCAGGGCCATGTCCGAGGCCGCCCGGATGGCTTCCTTGGCCAGACGGAGCGCGACCGGGCTCTTCTCGGCGATCTTGAGGGCCAACTCGCGGGTCCGTTCTTCCACCTCGCCGTCGGGGTACGCCTCCTCCACCAGCCCGATGGCCTTCGCCTCCTCGCCGGAGATGGGCTCGCCCGCGAGAACCATCTGCATCGCCTTTCCCTCTCCCACCAGGCGCGGGAGGCGTTGACTCCCGCCGCCCCCTGGAATGAGACCGAGGTTGATCTCCGGCTGGCCGATCTTCGCGGTGGTGGAGGCGATCCGCAGGTCGCAGCCCAAGATGAGCTCGCACCCCCCGCCGAGGCAGTATCCGCGTATCATCGCGATGACGGGCTTGGGGAACGAGGGGATGGCCTCGTAGTATCCCTGCTCCCGCCGATCCTCCCATTGGTCCATCGGCCGAACGTCGGCGAACTCCTTGATGTCCGCGCCCGCGACGAAGGCCTTCTCCGATCCCCGCACGATGACGACTCGAACGCCCTCGTCCGACTCCAGTTCCGCCAGGGCCGCCAGGACCTCCTCCTTCGTCTTCCGGTTCATCGCGTTGAGGACCTCGGGTCGATTGAACGTGATGAAGCCCAGAGGTTCCTCCCGCTCGACCAGAATGTTGTCGTACATCGGGGGATGCGATGCCGAGGCCGCGTATGAGGTTTGCCGCAGGGGAGTGGTTAAGAAGCTTCCTCCGACCGGAACCGAAACCAGACCCGGCCGTCGGGCAGGTGATCGACGGCGACCTGGACCGACTGCCCAATGCGCAGCGACTCCTCCTCCCCGTCGATCCGCGCGAGAATCTGCAGGTCCGTCCCCTTCAGCTTCACGATCCCGATCACGAACGGCAGGTCCTCCTCCATCCCCTTGGGCGCCCCGAGGCGGACGGAGGTGAACGCGAAGATCTCGCCCTCCTCGGGCAGGTCAATCCACTCCATCTCGTCCGCGTTGCAGTGGGAGCAGACGACGCGGGGCTGCCAGAGCACCTCCCCGCAGGCCTTGCACTGCGTCGTCGTCAGGCGGCCCTCGCGCAGGTGCTCGAAGAACGGGTGGATGCGGGTGTGCTCCTCGCTCTGCAGGGGGTAAAAGTCCAGCAAGTAGGGAACCCGACGTTCGGCCTCGGTCATGGTCTTGCCCTCCTCAGGATGCCCGGTGGAGGACCAGAGCCGCGTGGTTGTTCGCGTTCCCGCTTAGGTTATGGCACAAGCCCCACTCGCCTCCGACATACCGCGCATCGGGGACCTCCGCCCGGAATTGGCGCGTCACCTCGACGACCTGGGCCACGCCCGTGGCCCCGAGGGGGTGCCCGCACCCGAGGAGGCCTCCTCGCGTGTTCGTGGGCAACTGGCCCCCGATGTCCGATTGGCCCTCCTCGATGAAGCGCCCGCCCTCCCCTTTCTTCGCGAGTCCCAGCTCTTCGTACTCGATGATCTCAGAGATGGTGAAGCAGTCATGGACCTCGGCGAGATCCATGTCCCCGATCGTCGCGCCGGCCATGTTCAAGGCATCCCCGACCGCCCTTCGCATATGCGGCCACTCCGTGAGGCTCGGCAGGTTCACGGTCAGGTTGCCCGTCGCCGCCTGGCCCACACCTTCGATGATGACCGGCGTGTCGGTGAAGTCGCGGGCCCGATCCTCCGACGTTAGGAGCACGGCCGCGGCCCCGTCCGTGATCCC
>JBHIBW010000052.1:0-10894 GCA_046759265.1 Thermoplasmata archaeon | reverse complement strand
AGTCCCGTTGGTAGTCCGCATAGGCGTCGATGATCCAGCCTTCCATGTCCTCCGGTCCCGAGTGGAAGAATCCCACGTGGGGACACCTTAAGTTGCGGGAGGGAGGGGGTGGGTGAAACTGAGACCTGAAAAGATGGGGGCTCCTCGCGAAGATTAGGTGGACCGAAAGGATATATTGCGCCCCGGACTGGGGCCGGAGGGAGCGACAATGCCGTTGTATATGGATATCCACAGGGACGTGGAAGACCTAACGGGAGAGGCGGTTCGCCAGGCGCACGCTGCAGACCTGAAGGTTCAGGAAAAGCACGGAGCGGAGTACATCAAGTACTGGTTCAATGAGGAAGCCGGTTTCGTCTCGTGCCTCTTTCGGGCCCCGAATAAGGAGGCCGGCCGGGCCGTCCACCAGGAAGCCCACGGGCTGGTGACCGACGAGATTTACGAGGTGAGAGAAGGCGAGTAGTCCTCTTCACTCCTGCCCTCGGGCTGCCCCCAAGATGCGAAGCGAGGGTCCTTTCTGAGACAGGACCTTGAGACGCGTTGCCGGCCCCCTCCCTTCCGCGCGGAGTGCCACCGTGCTCGATCCGACGCGGACGCCTGAGACCTCCGTAGGACCTGCATCGGGAGAGAGGTAGGGATCGAGGCGGAGGATTCCCGAAGTCGCATCGGGTTCCATGCCGAGAAGGGCCCGGAGAAGCAAAGAGGGAGCGCCCGCCGCCCAAGCCTGGAGATCGCACGCCTGTTGAATGCGCCTAGGTCCCTCGCCCCCCGAGCGAGACGTGCCCCCAAAGAGTTCGGGGAGCCGATACTCGAAACTCTTGGCCACGGCTGCCAAACTCTCGAAGAGCCGCCCGGCCTTTGCTCGATGTCCCGTACGTGCCAACCCGAACGCGATCAGGGAGTTGTCGTGGGGCCACACGGACCCGTGGTGATAGCTCGAGGGGTCGTAGTAGGAAGCTCGGGAGGAGAGCGTCCGGATGCCCCAGCCAGAGTGCATGTCTTCATCAAACAGGCGGTCCGCGACCTGATCCGCCTGGGCTTGAGTCAGAATGCCGCACATCAGGAGGTGTCCCGGATTGGAGGTGACGAGAGGGATGCGGTTTCCGTGACCGTCCAGGGCGAGGGCGTAGGTCTCCTCCTCCGGCATCCAGAAGGCGGGATGGAATCGCTCCATTAGGGCCTTGGCCTCGCCCCTCCACGATTCCGCCTTGTCCTCCTCCCCAACGGCCTTCGCGACCTCCGCGAGCCCGCGGAGACCCCAGAAGGCATACCCTTGCGCCTCGCACGGTGCCACGGGCGGAATGGGCTGCCGACCATTGGGGTCCAGGATGCCCACTTCCCCATCCTTCCACCCCTGATGCCGAAGGGCCGGAGGGTCCCCTCCGGTGTAGTTCAGGAATCCCAGAGGACCTTGGAGCTGTGCGGTTAGATGGTGGGCCGCGGCCTGGGCGAAGGGGTACATCGCGGCGCAAAAGACGAGGTCCCCCGTCCACCGATGCACCTCATGGAGGAGGCAGAGGAACAGGGCCGTGGCGTCGACGGTTCCGTAGTACGGGCCATATGGCGTCTCGCCGGATGAGGCCAACTCGCCCCGGTTGAGCTCATGGAGGACCTTCCCCCCCTCCTCGGCCCGGAAGGGGTCGTGGCGCACCCCCATGCGGTTCCCCAGCGACTGCAGGATGTCCATGCTCAGGCGGGGATTGAGGTGGACCGTCTGCAGCCCTACAATCAGGCTGTCGCGACCGAAGAGGGTGCCGTACCAGGGCAAGCCCGCCGCGGGCACCTGGTAGCCATCGAGGTCGATGAGGAGCGTCAGGAGGTCTTCCGTGGCCTGGGCCGCCCACTCCACGAGGGGTCCTTCTCCCTCAACACGTCCCCATTCCTTCCGCCGGACGGCTCGGTCCCGCCGGGTCGCCTCGGCCACGGATTCGAGGGGGGCCAGCTTCCGTTCCCGAGGAGGGTCTCCCGTTCCCGCCTCCACCCTCGCCGCGAGAACGGTCTCGGCGTGAGGTGGGAGGTAGAGGTCCCAAACGACCCGCGAACGGTTCAGCCGATTGGGGAGGGGGTCGAAGCTCAGGCGTGTCCATCGCCGGATCCCGTCCTTTCCGGCCCGGGAGAAGAGGACGGTCCGTCCCGAGATCTCGATGTGGGGGACCCGCCGACGAGAGGGCACCATGCCCCGCACCTCGAAGGTGTCGGCGAAGTCCGCACGAAAAACCAGTCGGAGGATCAGAGACGTCTGCGTGGTTTCGGGATTCCGCACGCGAAAGGTCTCGTGGAGATGCGAGCCCAGGACCCGCTCTCGCGTGACGAAAAGTGGGGTTTCCAACGGTCGGTTGACCGCGAACTCGAATCGGGTTCGGAATGGCTCAGGCGTCTCCGTTTTCACTAGCGTGAACCGGTAGGGCTTTGGCGAGAGCGCGTACTCGCTCAGGTGCCGGGTGTCCTCCCAGTAGAACCCCTCTCCCCTCCGAGGCCGCGTCACGTTCCCTTGCGGGTTCGTGTAGAGGAACCCGTTGCCGCCCTTCAAGAGGAGACGCGAGGACGTCGTGCTCAGGCCATCACCGTGCTTACGCCGAGGGCTTCCCAAGAATCGCGTCCGTGATGGCGAGGGCCCGAACGGTCTCCTTCACGTCATGGGTTCGGATGATGTGCGCCCCGTGATGCGCGGCGAGGACGGCCGCCGCGAGCCCCCCCTCGAGCCGTTCGTCGACCTCGGTCTCCAGCAACTTTCCGAGGAAGGTCTTTCGGGAGACCCCGACCAAAATCGGGCGACCGAGACTTCGGAAGGCGCCCAGCTGGCGTAAGATCTGGAGGTTGTGTTCGACCGTCTTCCCGAAACCGATGCCCGGGTCCACCACGAGCTTCTCGGGGTCGACACCCCCCTCCACGGCTTCGGCCAGGCGGGACCGGAGGAACCGGATGATGTCGGCAACGACATCCCCGTACACGGGGTTCTCCTGCATAGTCCTCGGCTCTCCGAGCATGTGCATCACGACGACCGGGACATCATGTCGTGCCACTAGCGTGATCATCTTCGGGTCCCTCAGTCCGGTCACGTCGTTCACCATCGCGGCCCCCAGGTCCAGCGCCTTGGCGGCGGTCTCCGGCTTGTACGTGTCGACGGAGACAGGCACGTCGAGTCGTTCGATGACCGCGGCGAGAACGGGCTCGAGACGTCTCCACTCCTCCTCCGCGCTTACCGGATCGCCGCCTGGGCGGGTGGACTCCGCCCCGATGTCGATGAGTCCGGCCCCTTCCTTGACCATGCCCTGGGCCCGGTCGATGGCCACCTTCGGGTCCGCGTACTGCCCCCCGTTGGCGAAGGAATCCGGTGTCACGTTGAGGACGCCCATCACAAGGCTCCGAGAGAGGGGGATTTCAGCCTTGGGGAAGCGGAGAACGTAGGCCTCCCGGTCGTAGTGTGTGAGCGTCTCCTCCACCTCGGCTGCGAGGGACACGGATCGGAAGGGCTGATGGTTCATCTTCGCCAGAAATCGCTTGAAGTGCTGCGGGGTGCCGAGGAGGATCACATCCCCCTCGTCGGAGGTGAACTCCACGGTCCCCTTGGGGGTGGCCGCGTCCCCGCCGGCTCCGAGCATCTCTTGCTTGGCGATCAGGGCTTCCCGATAGCCGACCCCCTGAAGCCGGACGACACGAAAGAGTCCCTTCCGGCGGAGGATGGGCTGGCCCTGAGCTTGGACCCCCACGGCTTTCAGGGCCTGGTCGAGGTCCCGCGCCTCGGGAAGTTCCAGGACGTGGGCATTGAACATCGGACCAATCATGGTCGGACGGGGTTAAAACCCCCAGGACCGGGGCCTTCTGGCGGAACGCCTAAGGTTTATATACTCACCGTATACTTTACTTGGATGAAGTGAGGTTCACTTCGGAGGAACATGAAAAACTTTGTGGAAAGTATGATGCGCGAGGATGAAGGGTTCTCCTTCGGGGACCCCTGGAACTACAAGAACTCGGAGGGGACGATTCTGCCAATTCGTCGAGAGGGACGAAGGCGTCGGAAGTACCGGACCCTCGAGGAGGTCCTGAAGGACACCCGGGACGCCATTGAGGTCACGGAGAGCGGAGCCATCCGGAAGGTGAGAATCCTCAACCGAACGGACATCCCGATCTTCGTTCGAATGGGAACGATCTTCGCCGGATTGGGCACCCAGAGCCGGGCCGCCGAGGGGAGCGTGGTGCTCGTCCCCAGCAAGAAGGCGCGTCCGGTCACGGTGCGATGCGTCGAGGCCGCCGTCCCCATTCATGGAGGGACTCGATTCAATGTGGCCGGGTTTACGGCCCCCCTCTCGGTGGAGATGGGCCTCTACGCCCGTGACCAGCAGGAGGTGTGGGATCGGGTCACCGAGTACGCGAGGACCCGAACCCCCCGCCGTCGCCAAGGCCGCAGGGCTCGGGACGAATTCGCGTCATACAGGCACCACGTATCCATGGATTACAGTCTCATCGCAGCCGCAGAGGCCGTAGATACGTTCAAGGAGAAGGTGCACGAGGTGTTGGAGGTGGTTCCCAACTACGAGGATCAGGTGGGTCTCGTCTTCCTCGACAAGAATGGTGTTCTAGGCATGGAGACGTTCGAATCGCCGAAGAGCTGGGAGGCGGTCAGTGACCGGATTGTCAAGAAATATGGCGAGGTGATCTCGATTCCGAACGGGGAAGAGAAGGCTCCGAGCGAGCCGGACAAGGACACGGTCGTGGGACAGGCCCAAGGGTTTCTTCGGGCGCTTGCCAAAACGAAAGGCAGGGTCACATTCAACCAGAAGGGTCATCAGACCTTTGCACTCACCGGAAAAGGCGTCGTTGGGGAATACACGGTCATCGACGGCGACGTCATGCACCTAACGGGAGTTCGGTTCGAGAAGAAACCCAAGAAGAGGCGCCTCACGCGACCTCCATACGTGCGACGAGCCACACTCGAGGACCTCGAACGGTTGGGCCGTGTATACCGGAGGCAGACACATGCAAGAGATCAGGAAGAAGGGGTTCGCGAAGGTTCTTGAGGTCCTGGAATCCGGGGACAAGCGGTACACCGAAGTCTCGCAGCGCGTGAGGCTCTCCTCGGCGACCCTTTCCAAGCGCCTGAAAGAGGCACGAACGGCCGGCCTCGTCCAGGTCCGAGCCGCCGAAGAGGGGCCAAAGCCCGTCATCGTATACGCCCTTTCACGCAAGGGGCGGAAGGTCATGGATGCGCTCCGTGGCCTCACGAGGTCTCTCGAAGAAGACTAGCGGTCCCTAGCAGGATACTCAGGGCATAGGAGATTAAGCGAGAGAGCCCACGAAAGCCTCCCGCAGGTCACAGCTCTAGATTGAGTCCGGTGACCTCAGCCCAGACATCCTCATCTCCGGGCTCGGCCTCGCCCCAAGCCCCCGGTATGAAGATAGCCACTTCCTCTGCATCATCCTCTGAGGCCTCCCGGACGACGAAGTCTGCGCCAGCCACTGTTGCTTGAGGAAAGATGGCTGCGATAATGAAGGTGGCTGCGAGCCCGTCTCGTGACCGGCTTGTTGAGGGCCTCGGTGAGTCTCCTTAATAATCCACCTCCCCCTTTGTCGCGCCAGATGCGGATTCTCTTCATTCACGCCGACCGTTTTGAGTACGAGGCGAAGGAGAAGACGAAGTACGCGGAGGAGGCGAGCGCCGAGGATCTCAAGGGGAGCTTCGGTGACAGCCTGGTCTGCTTTATCACGGCGGAGAAGAGGGATGAGGAGGACGCCCAGGCCATTGCCGAGAGGGCCGCTGCGGAGATCGCGGATGTCGCCGGCCAGCTCAAGGAAACCCAGGTTATCCTCTACCCCTACGCTCACCTCAGCGCTTCCCTGGCCCGGCCGGAAAAGGCCCGAGAGATCTTTGAGCGACTGGAGCCCGCCGTGCGGAAGCTCGGCCTCGAGGTCCATCGCTCTCCCTTCGGATGGTACAAGGCGTTCGACATTGCGGCCAAGGGCCACCCGCTTTCTGAACTCTCTCGGGAGATCACCTTGGAGGAGGGGGTCGCGGCCCCTGCGAAGGAGAAACCCCACGAGTTCCTAGTGCTCACCCTGGAGGGGGAGGAGGTGTCGCCGGAGGAGCACACGAGCGAGCGGGAGGCATTCGACGTTATGCTCCGTAAGGAGGCACTCAAGGAGGAGTACCCCTCCACCGGCGAGCCGGGGTACCATCGCCTCACCCGGAAGTTCGGTTTCAAGTGGGAGTCCCGCAGCGATGCGGGCCACATGCGGTACGATCCCAAGGCGAGCCTGATGTACGACCTGGTGGCCGACTACGCGCATCAGGTCGTTCAGGACCTGGGCCTCTCCATCTATCCGTTGCGTGGGACCAACATGTTCGACTTGGCGGAGCGGGCCGTGGCGGAACACGCTGAGCTCTTTGGGGACCGCCTCTACACCGTGGAGACGGACAAGCGGTCCTTCGTTCTCCGGTATGCCGCCTGCCACCAACAGTTCAGCAACATGGCCGATTGGACCATCAGCTACCGGCAGCTTCCCCTAGGTGCCTTCGAGGTCGCGGACGCCTATCGGTTCGAGCAGTCCGGAGAGACGAGTCTCCTCTTTCGCCTCCGGCGACTTAACATGCCCGACCTGCACGTCCTGGCCCGGGACCTGTCGGAGGCGTCCGACTGGTTCCTACGCGTTCACGATCGCATCGTGAAGGAGGCCGCCGCCATCGGACGCGAGTATGAGATGCTGATCAACGTCTCCTCCCGGCAGGCGTACGAGGAGAACAAGGACCTCATCCTGGAGATGCTGAAGCACGAGGGGAAGGAGGGCCTGATCAACATCTATCCCGCCGGTCAGAACTTCTACTGGACGGTGAACGTGGAGTACATGATCGAAGACGCCGAGCGACGGACCCGAGAGATCGCCACGGTCCAGATCGACGTCGGGAACGCGGAGCGGTTCGGGATCACGTACGCCGATGAGAAGGGGAAGCGGCGCCATCCGCTCATCCTCCACACCGCCATCTTGGGGAGCGTGGAGCGCTACCTGTACACCATCCTCGATTCCGCTGTGATCGCGGAGAAGGCCGGGCGGAAGGGAACCCTGCCGCTCTGGCTGAATCCCGAGCAGGTCCGGATCCTACCCGTGGCGGAAGAGCACACCCAGCTCGCCGCGGAGGTGGCCGACGCGCTCGAGGGTGTCCGGGTCGGCGTGGACGACCGCAGCGCTACGGTGGGGAAGAAGGTCCGGGAAGCCAAGCAAGACTGGGTGGGCTACGTCATCGTGGTGGGGGAACGCGAGGCCAAGGAAGGCGTGAGCGCCTTCAACGTCTACGACCGCGAAGCGGACGCGGATCGGGAGATGACCCTGGAGGAGCTGGGGGCGGAGATCGCGGATCGGGCCTCCGGGTTGCCGTATCGCCCGCTCTACTTCCCGAGAGAGGTCAGCCGAAGACCTGAATTCTGAGCTACTTCGGAGGCCCGGAGATCTGGCCTCGAACGTACTCCCGGATCGCATTCCGGATCGCGTCCTCCAACGAGACGGAGTCCCCGCTCCGCACCAGCTGTTGGAGGTCCACGACCCGGCCCTTGGGAAGGTCCAGGGTGACCCGTTCGATGTGGTTCGGGGGAAACTTCGCCTCAAGGAGGCGATCGATGGAGTCTCTGACGGCTTCGGAGAGGGTTGGATAGTCGCCTCTTCGCACCAGCTCTTCGAGTCGGGTTACCGTCTGTGACGATAGCCGCACTGTGACCCGGGTGGTCTCCGATGCCATGGTGGTTCTCGTAGGATGTCCGACGAATGGGGGAGGATGTCTGACGAACGTCGGATGAACATCCGATATTTAAGCTCGCGCTGCCGTTGGCCGTTGGAGGCGTGACTCGACGGAGCCGTCTTTGCCCACCCTCGCCGATCTGCTTGATGCCGCGATCTCCGCCCTCGCCGATGTGCGTCGGGGCAAATCTCGCTGGTCGGATCGAAACGCCTATTCCGTGGCCGGCCGGGAATTCGTCCACTTCCACAGCCCAGACGAGGTGGACATCCGACTGACCACACGACTTCAGTCGCAGAACAAGAAGGCCCTCGGGGCAGACGCCCGGGTCACCTTCCGCCGAAACCGGTCCGAATGGATCACGTTCTCCCTTCGTTCCCCGGAAGACGTCGAGGCCGCCCTCCAATGGATTCGCTTGGGCCGGGATGCCAATCGCCCGTAGTCGGGCAAGCCTATTTTCGAGGAGCCCGTTCCGTGTCGCGGGACGAGAGCATGATTGGCAGGCTCTGGAGAGGCTGGACCACGGCGCAGAACGCGGATGCCTACGAGGAGCTCCTACGAACGGAGGTGTTGCCTGGCATCCACCGGGTGGAAGGATACCGGGGCGCCTACGCCCTCCGCCGCGAGGTCCCGGAGGGGGCGGAGTTCGTCACCCTCACACTCTGGGATTCGATGGAGGCCGTCCGTCGGTTCGCGGGGGAGGACTACAAGACGGCTGTGGTTCCGGAGAAGGCGCAGGCCCTCCTCGATCGCTACGACCGGACCTCGGCCCATTACGACGTGATCCTGGAACCGGACTAGGAAACCGAGGCCGGCCGTCCCGCGGCCTTGAGCACCCGGAGGGCGTTGAGCGTGATCATGCGGTTCGGGCCTCCTCGTCCCCAATCGACCACCTCGACGTTGGATCGGTTGCTGCCGGGCGGATACCAGTAATACGCCCCGGGGCGCCACCGGCCGTCAGGAAGCCGCCGTTTCTCCAGCAGGTCGAGCGCGTCCCGGGTGCGCGGGTCATCCAACGACGTTGCGCGCGCGAGAATCCGAAGGGCCTGGAGGATGTCGTAGTGCCAGTACAGAGGGTAATGGAGCTTCAGCCATTCCGGCCTGATGACCTCGCCCGTCCGTTCGGACCGGAAGAGCCGATGCCGGAGGAAGAACTCCGTTGTCCGGTCCGCGGCCTTGAGGCTCTCCATATCGCCGGTGGCGCGATGAAACTCCAGGAGTCCCCAGAGCGGGGCAAGGCTCTCGTAGAAGGAGGAGTGGTGGACCTCCTCCCCCTCCCTGCAATTCCACCCGCCATCGGGCCACTGCCATTCGAGGAGGGAGTCGACAAGGACGCGAACCTCGGGGCGCTCGGTGAGGCCGAGCCGGCCGCAGACCGCCAGGGCATTGCCCTCCATGGAGGCATGCGCTCGCGGGAGGCCGTTGATCGTCGGGATCCGCTCGCGATGGGATTGCCCCGTGAGCCACTTCAAAACCTGCCCCGCCGCGGCCGTGACGCGCGGCTCCCCGGGAGGGACGCCCAGTTCCACCAGGGAAACGAGGCGCCAGTGGGCGCCGGTCCACTTCTTGTAGGGATGCACGCCGAACCCCCCATCCGCGGTCTGCCCGGAAAGGAGGGCGTCCACCCGGGGCCCGTCCAGGATTCCTTCTGCGGCCTCGCGGACCTGGGGGTCGTCCTCCGGCTCGTCGCGAAGGTGGCGAAGCGTGAGGTAGCGAATCGATGGGTCCGCCGAGGCCAGGAGCCACGGCAGGACGTCCTCCACTTCCCCCAACAACCTCCCATAGCGGGCACGCGATATCGACTTAACCCCTCTCTCCTTCGCCTCTCTTCTTGCCGGAATCGAGTCTAGACGATCTCCCCCGAGATGTCCGACGCCTCCTCCGACGGTTTCGGGAGCGGCTCGGCGAGGTCTTGGGGGACAACCTGGTGGGAATCTACTTCGTGGGCTCCATCGCCTTCCCCGGATTCGTCCCGGACCGGGTGGACCTTGACTTTCACGTCGTGGTGGAGCGGGACCTGCGCGAGGGGGAGGTCGAGGCCCTCCGGGACATGCATCGGTTGTTGGTGGGCGAGTACCGGTACGCGGAGCATCTAGACGGTTTCTATCTCCCCCTCGCCAAAGCACGGCAAGCGACCCCGCCCGAAGAATTGGTCGCCGCCGGAGCGGAGACGTTGTGGACGACGGCGAAGGATGAGGCGTGGGCTCTCCACCGGGAACACATCCATCAGGGGGCCGTCCTCCCTCTCTTCGGGCCGGATCCGCGAACCGTGTTCCCTCCGGCCACCTGGCCCGAGATCGCGCAGGCCCTCGACGGAGAGCGCAGGTTCATCGAAGCGCACCTCCGCCACTACCCGTTCTACTGCGTGCTCAACCTGTGTCGGCTCGTGTACACGTGGGAGACGAAGGACGTGGCCGTCTCTAAACTCGCGGCCGCCGGTTGGGCCCTGGAAGCGCTTCCCTCGCGGTGGACACCCCTGCTTCGATCGGCGTTGCGCGCGTACCGGATGGAGGACGAGGAGTCCGATTTGGAGCAGCTCCGTGAGCAGGTCGGTCCGTTCTACGAATTCGCCGCACAACGCATCGACGCGGCCGTCGGAGAGGAAAGCGGCTAAAGTTTCGCCACCGCCTCCCGAAGCCGATCCCGGGCCCCGGAAGTCATGGGTTCGCCGTGCCCGACGATGAGGGCCTCGAATTCGAAGCCCGCGATCTTCTTCATGGAGTCACGGTGCTCGGCGGGGTTGATGTTGTTCTGGTCCATCATCGGCCCGACCTTGTTCCCCTCGGTCCGCACGCTGTCGCCGGCGATGAGCAACCCGCGACTCTCGTCCAGGAGGGCGATGTTGCCAGGAGTGTGTCCGGGGGCGTGGATGATGGTGAGTTCCTGGTAGCGGTCTCCGTCCTCGAGGAGGACGTCCACTTCCGCGGCGGCATGGGGGAGGACCCGGCCCCCGGGGTACTTCTCTCGCTTCGAGATGAACTCCGCCTCGATGCGATGGGAGGCGACCTCGGCTTCAGAGGCCTCCACCAGGGCGGCGAGCCCGGAGACGTGATCCGGGTGGACGTGCGTGATGACGATGCTCGTGAGGTCCGAAGGTTTGTACCCGATCTCCTCCAGATACGCCACGATGTCGGGTGCCCCAGCGGTGTAGGTCGTGTCCACCAGCAGGAGTCG
>JBHIBW010000051.1:0-10942 GCA_046759265.1 Thermoplasmata archaeon | reverse complement strand
GTTCTGCGGGGATGGCCTAGCCTGGTAGGGCGCAGGATTGCTAATCCTGTGCGGGCAACCGCTCGGGGGTTCGAATCCCCCTCCCCGCGTCCGGGTTCGTGCGCCTCGCTTAGGGCCTCCCCGCCCGCCTTCGACCTCTTACGATCCAAACTAAGGCTCCGGTGGCGGCTGCGGCAACCCCCCCGAGGAGCGCATAGAGGGGGAGTCCGCTGTAGGGCCCGGTGGGACTGAAGACGTTCGTGTCCACGGAGATCGTGGTCTGGGCCTGGGCGATGTTCCCGGCGGCATCGAAGGCCACGACCCGAACGGTGTGGGCCCCATCAGCGAGCGTGAGGGAAATCGAATCCTGAAGGCCCACATCCTGCGGCGGTTCCTCATCCACGTGGACCTCGTACCGGACAAGCCCAGACGTGGCGTCCTCCCCCGACCAGGAGACAAGCACGTCGGAGCCCGTTAAGTGACCTTCCGGCGCGAGACCCTCGAGTTCTGGGGGGGTGGTATCAATCTGGAACCGGAGCGATTGTGAAACTTCGCTGTGTCCCGCGTGGTCGACCGCGAAGAAGTCGAGGGTGTGGCCGCCGTCCCCTTCCACGAGGAAGGGAGCCGAGTAGTTCAACCAAGCCGAGCCATCCAGACGGTAGCCGATCGAGGCGACCCCGCTCCGGGCGTCGGTGGCATTCAGCGTGGCGGTCACCCTCGAGATGTACCAGCCGTTCTCACCCAAGTCGCCCGCCAGGGTCCGCGTGGAAACGGGCGGGGAGCGATCGAAGCCGAGGGCATGGAACCCCAGGGACATAGCGCTCCCGAGAACGAGGAGCTCCTCGCTGTCCAGCTGATCTGGCCCACCCAAGACATACACGCCCCAGAAGGACCCAGACCCGTCAAATCCCCCGACCTCCTGAGGTTGGGTGGGGTCCGAGAAGTCGACGACCCGAATCCCCTCAGTGTACCAGGAGAGGAAGGCCACGTCGCCGACGACGTAGATGTTGTGGATGGTGGCGCTGTTCGCGGTGTTGATCAGGGAGTTCTCCGTGGCGAAGGCCCCGATCTGAACCGGATTCGTCGGGTCTGAGGCGTCGAAGATGCGCAGGAAGCCGTACGGTCCCGGCTGGAAGTCCTCGTCGGCCACAAGGACGAGGTCCCCGCCCCGGGCGGGCACCGCGGCATGGGCGTTGCCCTCGTCGCTACCGAAGGTGGGGGGCTCCAGGCCGTAGCCCAGAAAGACGGGGGCCGCGGGATCGGAGATGTCCACGAGGACCAGGCCTGCATCCCAATACGAAAGGTAGGCCACTTGACCGTCCTCGCCGGCCCACACGTCATGAAGGAACACCGCCGGGGAGTCCCCTCGGCAGAGGACCGGCGTCCCCGGGGGTGGGGTGCAATCGGACCCCGCGGGTAGGCTGGGCTGGGTGAAGCTCGGCGAGCCAAACGCCAGGCCCGCATCGCGGCCGAGGGTCCAGGAACTCTCGAGGCGAGGATCAGTGGGATCGGTCACGTTCACGATGAGGAGATCGCTAAAGGGATGGCCGCCCGTGCCGAAGACCTCGCCGTAGGGGTCAGCCAGGAGGACGTACGCCCGGTCCTCCACGGCGTAGAGGTAAAGGTTGTGAACATCCCCTGCGGCGAAGTTCGAGAGAAACCCGGGATTGGTCGGATTCGTCACGTCGTAGAGGCGAAAGCCCGAAAAGCCCCCTGAGCTACATCTCTCTGCCGAGTGGGCCAGGAGAACGCCGTCAAAGGAGGGCGTGCTTACGCGGGCCACCTTCACGTCGTTTACGTGGCTTGCGGAGGGGGCAGGAATCGTTATGGCTCGCTGAGGGCGCGTGGGGTCGGAAATGTCTATGACTCTGACCCCCTGGGGGGAGCAGCTGAACGTGCTCACGTACGCGTAATCTCCGTGAGCCCAAATGTCCGCGTTCGACACAAGGAAGTCTCCGTCGTCCCGCGGACCGAGCTGACCAATGAGATACAAGTCCTCACTCGGTGAGGTTAGGCCGCGTTGGGGCGACTCGAACTCGAGCTCGGGACCGGAGATATCGGAATTCGGGACCAATACGGTCGTTTCGGAGACGACGGAAGCATGCGACACGACGTATGATACCGACGCAACCAGCAAGAAGAAGATGAGGGCTACGAGCGGTCGAGCCAGGCGACGCACGAGCCTCCTCAGGTGACCCCCGGACTACAACTTTTCGGTATCTTTCGGTGGCCAAAACGTGAGGTTAACCCGATCGGGATCGCCCATACCTCTCCCAAGACGCGACCTCCCCTAACGGTTTCCGACGCTTCCCCCTACGGGCCGCCTCCGCGGTAGGGAAGCCCATCGGAAAGGCCGTGATAACGAGGGCGTCTTCGGGAAGGCCCAGGAGGCGTCGCGTGGCCTCCTGGTCGAAGTTCGCGACCCAGCATGTGCCCAATCCCTGATCCCAGGCGGCGAGCACCATGTTCTGGATGGCACGAGCGGCGTCGGCGCCCGGGAACATGGCCCCGATCATCGCAACAACGATAGCCATAGGAGCCTTCGCCAGGTAGGGGCCCGTCGCGGTGAGCCGGGAGAGTTCCTGGAGCGTGGCCCGGTCCCGGACCACGACGAAGTGCCAGGGCTGGCTGTTCATCGAGCTCGGAGCCCAACGTCCCGCCTCCAGAACCCGGAGGATCATCTCCTCGGGGACCTCTTGGTCCGTGAAGGATCGAACCGCCACGCGGCCTCGGATGCATGCCCACGTCTCCATGGGGGAGGTAAGGCGCGAAGATACTAAGGGTTGCTCCGGCCGATCGCCGCGGAGGAGATCCCCTCATCCAGGCTTCGGGATCTCGCGGCTTCAGACGTCCACGTAGCCTGCGTCCCACGTCCGATGGTCGTCGTGATTTCGCAGATCCACGGAGAAGTCCACGGCCGCCTTCAAAGCCAGAAGAACGGGGATCCAGCCGGGAACGTGGATCGCGAAGTGGGCGGAAGGTACTGCGCTTTCGGTCATCGTCAGATCGGTTCCCCCTTCCCCATCGGAGACCAGATCGAATTGGACCCGACTGCCTCCGAAGTATTCCAGGGCGAAACAGGTCGAGGGGTCCTTCTCGAGGACACGACCACGATGGGTCTCCCGGTTCGGGAAGGTGAAGTAGACGACCCCGTCTTTCTCGGGCGCCGAGGACGCCCAGAACCGGGCTCGCCCCTCTCCGGTGCTCAACATCTCATAGACCCGTTCCGGCGGAGACCGGAGGTGAATCCGCCACCGGATGGTCTCCGTCGCTTCATCCTCGACCATTGCGCGCCCTCCTCCGTCCACCCTATGGAGTCCTTGGCCTTACGAATTCTGCCCTCCTGGTTCACTCGGGATGCTTTAAGGTCGTCCGCCCTCTTCGCGCCCAGAGCCCCGTGGTCTAGAGGACAATGATCCCAGGCTTTGGATCGGCGTGCCGCCGAGGAGAGACCTGGTGACGGGAGTTCGAATCTCCCCGGGGCTATCGCTCACAGGCGTTCATCGAACGCTCACAACGTGCGACACGTAGTCCCGGGTCTCGGTGAATCCGACCTTCTCTGCAACTCGGATAGAAGCGGTGTTTTCCTCGTCCGTGTGCCACCCGACTTTTGTAAGTCCTCGTGAGAAGGCGTGGTCCACGGTGGAAGCCGCGGTGAGCGTCGCCAGGCCTTTTCGTCGATAGTCTTCACGCGTGCGAATCCCGATTTCGCCTTCGGTTCCGCTGACACAATCAGCGAGACTCCACGAGACCACCGCTCGGTCATGGATCATGCCAAAACCGAATCCGCGGTCCATGAACGCATCGATGGATCCCCAGTTGGCCTTCATCCAAGAGGGGATGTGGCTGGGGACGTCCATCCCTTCTCGACTCAGGAACCCTCTGTCGATGCGCTGAATGGAGTACCCTCTGGGAATCCTCGCTCTCCAATCGATCCTGACCTCGGAGCAAGTGTAGTGTTTCCGGGGCACCTTCAGGGGCCGTCTGCCCTCGAAGATTACCGGGAACCTGGAAATCCAACCGTCTGGATGCACCGTGAACACTTGGGCCAGGTTGAAGGCGCTGCTGATCGCCTCGTCGGCCTGTCTGCTCGTCTTTGCCGCGAAGAACTGCTCAACGAGAAGGTCGCGGAGAGCACGGTTGAAGACGCTGCTGGTCTCGTCGCCGGCCAGAAAGCACCCTTCGGCGGAACATAGCAAAGCGCTCCTCGGAACCTCCACGTCATCAACGTAGATCACGCCGGGACTTGTCCCCTCGATGACTGCGCGAATGATCAGCTGGTAATCCAACGGCCGAAATTGAGACCTAACCTTCTGGTAGTCCCCTGGTTCGAGCCGGTTAATCATCTGGAGGACCGTCCGAGTTTGACAAGAACGCGACCGTTAAAGGATTCCCCCGACCGGCCGAGTGTTCCGATCCCAACCTTTCGGCACCGGGGCTACTGCTCCCTTCTTCGAAACCGTCGCCAGAGGAAAAGGAAGACAAACGGCAGGAAGAGCCAGAGAAGGGACGCGGGGAAGAGGACGAGCAAGAGGTCCTCCACCGGGAAGGTCAGGCCAACGATCACCGCGACAGCCACAAAGCTTCCACCCCAGACGACGGCAAAGAGGACGGGGCGGGGTTCGAATTTCACGCCGCGCCATCCCGCTAAAGGCCTTTAGCCTTGGCCGCGCTCCTCGGCCGCATTGGCCCGCGTGACCTGCCGCCTCGAGTTTCGCTATGCGAGCCCAGAGGTGGCCGAGAAAGTCCTGAAGGCTGTCGAGCAGGAAAACGCCCCGTTCGTGGCGGCGCGCGTGGAGGGCGAGACCCTGATCTCGGAAGCAGAGGCCCGCTCCATCGAGAGTCTGGTTCGCACCTTGGAGGACTACTTGTCGAACCTCTCGGTGGCAGAGAAGGTGCTAGATGTTGCCTACGGAACGCAGAACTCCACAGAAGATACCAGAGAGATTCACGACTAAAGGTGGCTCTTCCCGGAAACGCGTTCGTCCAACCGAAAGCCCAGGAACCCATCCATCTTCCAAATCGGGCGGTCCTACTCCCCTTCCTCGCCCTTTCGCATCCTTCTCCGGCGGGTCAAGACGCCCGCGACGACGACAGCCGCCACGACACCACGGCGATGTAGACCAAGAGCAAGTCACGCGGCGATGGCACGAGCTGATGAGCCCGGGTTTCGTCATTCCCGACGAGGTTGGGGAATGTACCTGTATTCCTATGGGAATGCCGGAGGGAGGGGGTCGACGGGGGGTAGCTGAATGTCCCTACCAGCACCTTTCGCGTTGCCCGAATCAGCTGTACAGAGGCCCACCTATTCTGCTCCCCCCCATCAAGCCACCCCCAAACCAGTCCGTGGACGTGGGGCCCAAGCCTCCAGTTTCTGCAGACGGTGGCCCCGTCGGACTGTCGGTGTCAGAAGGGGTGATAGACCAACACCCCTCCGAGGACCTCCATTCGTCGCAGGGCGACTCTTGCGGGTCAGGGCTGACGTTCGTACCCGCCGGGGCTGCGAGGGCCAGAAGCGTCAATAACAGACACGACGACGTGACGGGGACGCTTCGCGTGAGCCACCTTACGCTCGCGCACATTATTGAGCCTCCACATACCGGCCTCGAAAGGCCATGAGGACGGCCCGCGCGACTTTTCTGACCGCCCGAACCATTGACTGCCGATCGTGTCCCTTCACTCGGGACGCTTCCACTGCGAGGTAGTCCACCTCGGTGCCGGCTTCCAGCTCATGACGCGCATACCACTCGAGCTCGTCCCGCTGGACGGGCCGTACGCGCACCTCGACTTCCGCCCGACCTACTTGCCACATTCTTGTTTTCTCCTAGGCAGGCCGGTTTCCCGGACCGCCCAAGTGATCGAGGCACGAGGAGGGGGATGTTCGTGTCTCAGTAGGTCCATAGTAATTACTATCGGGAGCCTAATTTGAGGCGAGAAGAACCCTTACTTGGACGCCGCTCTAGACCTGGTCCGATCCTTCGCGGACCTTGACCGCTGGCCCTACGGAGAAGGCGAGCATCTCCTCCCGGTTCATCAGTGTCCGACCCACGGCCAGCAGGGCATCCTCCTGGTCGACCACCAGGACCTCCTCCCCGGGCCGCAGGTCCGGATCGGCCTCGGTGACGAACTTTGCAAACACGCTGCGACCTTGCCGGTTGAAGGGGGCCGTGTCCGTTTCCACCACCACGCGGAGGCCGGGGGACGCGATGGCCGTGTGAATCCGCTGGCCTCCGGCCCACTTGAGCGTGTACAAGCCGTCCGAGGCTCGCAGAGACAGGACATGCGTCCCGTTTGCGTGCACGTTCCGAACCCGATGCGTCCGCTTCGACGTCGCGAACTCGACGTTTCCGTGGAGGAGGGCATCGCTGGCCTCGGGGCCAAACTGGTAGTCGGCGATGGCGCGGGCCCGAGTCAGGTCCTCCCCCCCGGTCGCCGACCCCGGCGCCCTTCGTCTGAGCTCCTCGAGGGTCTCCCTCCCTTCCCACAACAGGCCGAACTTGAAGTGGCCTTTCCGGAGAAACGCCTGCAAGAAGGCTTCGGCGGCCTCAAGGACCTCCACCCCCGGGTCGGCGGGGAAGAGCGATTGGGCCACGGGGTATACCCCATCGAGGTCGATCGGAACGGGACCGAGGGGGGATTTCACCACGGCGTGGGCGTCGGCCTCGGCAAAGAGTTCGTGCAGAACCCGGCGATAGCCCCGGGTGTACGGGCGGGATCCCTCTGGGAGGATGAGCGCGGCCTTCGCTCCGGGGGAGCGGTACCGCCTAAGGACCCGTTGGCGAAACCGGTGGAAGACAGGTCGCCAGATGGTCTCGGGCCCGGTAAAGAAGGGACTCCCATCGGAGAGCTTCTCAAACTGCTCAAGGTAGTCCACGTGCCGCTCAAGAACCCGAAGGACCTCGAGGAGGCGGGGGTGAGCCCGGCTCCGCCGTTCGACGTGTTCCCAAAGGGTCCCCTCGTGGATAGCCTGCTTGACGCGCTGCACCTCCTGGAAGCTGACGTGCAGGTTGTGCCGAGCCACGCGTGCGGGATCCTCGCGGAGGGCCTCGGGGGTGGCGTCCCGGCACGCGGGGCACCGACAGGCGAGGTGCCTCAGGTCACGAACGCGGCGCGTCCCCCATGCGGTTAGCATGCGACCATCGTACGCGTACTTCGCGTAGGCCGCGGAGTCGAACAGATCACACCCAAGAAGGACCGCGAGGCCGAAGACCATCGGGTGGCCGGCCCCGAATAGGTGAATCGGTCGATCGGGTCGTAGCCCCCTTCGACTTGCGATGATGACCTCCGCCAAGTCGGCGAAGCGATAGGCCTCCATGAGCGGGACCACACCGCCGATGGCCTGGACCTGCAGGGGGAGCCGGGAGATGCCTTCCGCCGATCGGGTCCGAAGGTCCCCGAAGACGCCTCCCTGCACCGTGCCGGTCAGGGCCATCTTCCCCCGATTCGCAACGGCTTCCTCAACCCGCTTCAGTGTCTCCTCGACGGCCGCCTCGGCCCGGGATCGGCTTTGGTCGGGTTCCGAGAAGACATCCAGCGCGGTTCCAAAGTCCGCGCCGATGGCGGCCTGAAACTTCACGATCTCTTCGTTGGACACATCCACTTTGCCGTAGACGTGCTGTTGAAAGGCCCCGGAGTCCGTCATGATCGGCCCCGGGAAGCCGAGGAGCTTGTGGACGCCCTCCCTCAAGACGCGGTCCCGGTCCTCGCCGCGCCCCAGGATGTACGCGTTTGTCATGAGAATGGACGCGTCGAATTCCTCGATCATCTCCTGGGGGGTGACGATGAGGCTGGAGGCGTTGACCACGGGCAGGAGGGCCGGGGTCTCCAGGTCGCCGTGGGGCGTGGTCAACCGACCGATCCGACCCAGTCCGGCCCGAGCCCGAACCTCGAACATCCGGGGCCCGAACGGGCCGGCCGGCCAAGCCACTTTCGGGGACCCCTCCAGGCCGTTCATATAGGCCGAGGCTTCGTCCGTGGACCCGGTTGCTGCAGAGCACCTTCGTCCACGTTCCTGGCATCGGCTACGTCACCGAGCGGAAGCTTTGGGATGGCGGGCTGGAATCGTGGGACGCCTACCTCCAGGACCCGGAGGCCGTCTGGCTGGGCCCCGTTCGAGGGGCGCGGCTTCAGGAAGCGCTCCACGAGTCACAAGAGCGCCTTCACGCACGCGACCATCGGTTCTTTGCCACGAACCTCCCACGTCGCGAGTACTGGCGGGCCTACGAGACCTTCAGGGACTCCGTGGCCTACGTGGACATCGAAACCACGGGCCTCGAGTCTGATCACGACGAGATCACCCTCATCGGCCTCTTTGACGGGGCGGAGCTGCGTTACTTCTACGAAGATTCCCTGGAGGACTTTCCCGCGGCCCTTGATCGATACCAGCTCCTCGTGACCTTCAATGGGTCCACCTTCGATGTCCCCTTCCTGCAGCGGACCTTTCCTGCGCTCCGGGTGGACCAGATCCACATCGACCTCCGCTATCTGTTTGCCCGGTTGGGCATGAAAGGCGGACTGAAGGCCATCGAAAAACGCCTGGACATTCGGCGGAGTCGGGCCACGGAGGGCGTTCGTGGGTGGGACGCCGTCTACCTCTGGCGCCGCTACCAGAAGGGGGACGAGGAGGCGCTTCGCATCCTGCTCCAATACAACGGAGAGGACGTGGTCAATCTGAAACCGTTGCTCGAGATTGCCTACGACGGGCTTCGATCCCAGTGCCTTCATCCGGGCTTCCGGACCTACTCCCTGAAGGACCTGCCGTCCTTCCGAACGCCGGGGGCTGGCGGCCTCGACTACGACAGGCTACCTCCGGATCTGGAGTCGCCGGCGTCGCCGTAGGCCCGTCCGCGGAAATTCTCGGTGGGGAACCGCTCCTCGTTCTCCTCCATCTTGTCCAAGATGGCCTGCGAGAGGTCGATGGAGAGGGCGTTGGCCATGCTCAGGCCAAAGATGAATACGTCCGCCAGCTCCTCCGCGATCCGCCCTTTCAGCTCCGGGAGGAGTCGGTCGATCTCGTGGCGGGACCGCCACTGGAAGAGCTCGAGCAGCTCGGAGGCCTCCACCGACAAGGCCAGAGCCAGGTCCTTCGGATGGTGAAACGTCTCCCACTCCCGCGCGGCCACGAAGGCCGCCACGCGGTCCCGGAGCTCTCCCAGGGTCGCCTCGTCCCCCATGGCCGTCCATGCGGGGCGGGAGATATAGAGGTTCATGGGCGTGCGCGAAACCTAGATATCGGCTCCACTCATGGCTCGCACGTGGTGTTGGAGCTCACCCTCCTCATCTTCCCCCTGTTCCTTCCGGGGTTCTTGCTGGTGAACGTCCTCTTCCCGGGCCGGGGAAGCTTGGGCGGCGAGTTCGACCTCCTCTACCGCGTCTTCCTCGGGGTCGTCCTAAGCGTGGCGATCACCATCCTCTACGGGACCCTCCTCATCCTGCTAGCCGGGGCAGATCAAGTCCTCCTGCGGCCCGAGGCCATCTGGCCTGGCCTCGCCGTGCTCGCCCTGGCGCTCTTCGTCATCGGCCTCGCGCGCGGGGCCTATCCCCCCATCGTCCGCCTTCTCGGTCGGCCCCCGGCGCCTCCCGGTCGCGCGGAGCCGGATGGGGACGACCTCGTTGGACGCCTGGTTGCCGTGTCAGAGGAGCTCGAGGCGGCGGAGGCGGCGGGGACTCCCGATGCCACGCAGATCGAGGCCTTGAAGGCCGAGAAGCAACGGCTCGAGGAGGAAGCGGCGAGGCGAGCCTGATGGAGTACAAGCTGGCGATCGTGGTGCGAGAGGATCTCGGTCTCTCCAAAGGAAAAGTGGCCGCGCAGGTCGGCCACGCCTCCGTTGCCTGTGCGCTGAAGGCGCGGAAGGGCAAACGGACGTGGTTCCGGGCGTGGATGGACGAGGGGCAACGAAAGGTGGTGCTGCGGGTCGAGGGACGAGAGGCCCTTCTCGATCTGCAACAGGATGGGCGGGGGCTGGGGCTGACGACGGCCCTGATCACGGATGCGGGGTTGACGGAGGTGCCCCCGGGCACCCAGACCTGCGTCGGGATTGGTCCGGGTCCGGAGGCCACGGTCGATCGCGTGACGGGCGATCTGAGGCTACTGTGATGAAGGAGCAGGTCCGCGTCCTCGGCCTCGACGATGGGCCCTTTTCCTTCGGGGACCCGACGGTGGCCGTGGTGGGAGTCGTCGTGCGCCTGCCTTCCTACGTCGAGGGGGTGCTCGTCACGGAAGTGGAGGTCGACGGGACGGACGCGACGGCCCGCATTGTCGAGGCGCTCCAACAGTCACGGTTCCGAGAGGGGCTGGCGCTGATCATGATCGATGGCGTCGCCCTCGGCGGGTTCAACCTCGTGGACATCGCTCAGGTGCATCGCGAAACGGGTGTGCCCGCCATGACGGTGACCCGGAAGGACCCCGATCTCGACGCGATGGAGAAGGCGCTCCGGGCCCGGTTCCCCGACTGGGAAGCGCGAGCCGAAGTGATTCGGCGGTCCCCCCTCGAACAGGTGGAGACGCCCCACAAGCCCCTGTACGTGTTGCGCGAGGGCATCGGGTCGGAAGACGCGGTGGACCTCATCCGTCGCAGCACGGTGCGAGGGGCCCTCCCGGAACCCCTTCGGATCGCGCACCTGATGGCAACGGCCCTGAAGACGGGCGAGTCGAAGGGTTCGGCCTAGCGGAGGGGGAACCGTAGAAGGGCGCCTACGCCCCCGAGTCCGCTGAGCTTCTGTCCGGCGTCGTGGCGGCTGCTCACGACAAGCACCCGTCCTTTCTTCTGCTCGGCCTGGCGCATGAGATCCTCCACCGCGCCCGATCGGGTGAGCTCGTCGGTCACCAACAAGGTCTCTACCGCCCCCGCCTCCACCGCCGATTCCACCTCGTCCGGCCCGTAGGCGTGGGGTCCGTTTCGGGCGATCTCCTCCAGCAGACGCTCCACGAAGCGGGTCTCCAACGCGACCCGGGAATCCTCCA
>JBHIBW010000050.1:0-11036 GCA_046759265.1 Thermoplasmata archaeon | reverse complement strand
TATCAAGGGTCAGAATCTCCGCTGGCCGATGGAGCGGTTCTCCCACGACCTCGTCGTCGTGGGTGGGGGCGCCGCGGGCCTTCGGGCCGCCATCGCCGCGGCGGAGGAGAACCCCCACCTCGACATCGTCATCCTCTCCAAGGTCTACCCGATGCGGAGCCACACGGTCTCCGCCGAGGGGGGCTTGGCCGCGGTCCTGCGCGACTACGACAACCTCGACCTCCACGCCTTCGACACCATCAAGGGAAGCGACTTCCTCGCCGACCAAGACGCGGTGGAGCTGTTCACAAAGGAAGCGCCGAACGAGATCATTCAGCTGGAGCATTGGGGCTGCCCTTGGAGCCGCGACCCCGACGGCCGCATCGCCGTCCGGGCGTTCGGGGGCATGAGCGTCAAGCGGACCATCTACGCGGCGGACAAGGTCGGGTTCCACCTTCTCCACGCCCTCTTCCAGACCAGCCTCAAGTACGACAACATCCGGCGGCTCGACGAGTGGTTCGTGACCTCCTTCGTGACCGAGGGTCCGCGGGTCATCGGGGCGACCGCGTTGGACCTTCGGACCGGGACCCTGGCCGGCCTGAGCGCCAAGGCCTTCATCTTGTGCACTGGCGGGGCCGGTCGGACGTATCAGTTTACCACGAACGGCATGGTGAAGACGGGGGACGGGATGGCCATCGCCTATCGGGCCGGGGCCCCCCTGAAGGACATGGAGTTCGTCCAGTTCCATCCCACGGCCCTCCCGGGAACCGGCATCCTGATCACCGAGGCCTCCCGAGGGGAGGGGGGCTACCTTCGGAACGCCGAAGGAGACCGGTTCCTCAAGAACTACGTCCCCGGAAAGATGGAGTTGGGCCCGCGGGACCTCCTCTCCAGGGCCATCATGACGGAAATCCGGGAGGGGCGCGGCATCGAGGGGCCTTACGGCGCCTACGTACACCTGGATCTGACCCACGTGGGGCGGAAGGTCTTGCAGGACCGCCTTCCCATGGTCGTCGAGTTGGCCGAGAAGTACGCCGGGGTCAACCCCGAGAAGGCCTCCATCCCCGTCCGACCCGGCGTCCACTACATGATGGGGGGCGTCCACACGGACGCGATGGGGCAGACGCCCCTCGCGGGGCTGTACGCGGCGGGGGAGACGGCCTGCGTCAGCATCAACGGAGCGAACCGCCTGGGGTCGAATTCGCTGACGGAGTGTCTGGTCTTTGGGGCTCGTGCGGGGCGGGCCGCAGGCCAGTACGCCCGCCAGACTGCGCTGAAGGAGGTGCCCATGGAGGCCGTCCAGGCGGAGGAGACGCGCGTCTACGATCGACTCCTGGGCCATGAACGAGGCGGCCTGGGGGTCGCAGTGATCCGCGACGAGCTCCGGATGACCATGGAGGACAGGGCCGGCATTTCCCGGGACGAGGCGTCCCTGAAGGAGGCGGTGAAGACCGTGGACAAGCTGAAAGCGTCCTTCGAGAAGGTGGAGGTGGGAGACAAGGACCGAGTCTTTAACACGGAACTCATCTCCGTCCTGGAGCTGGAATCGATGCTTCTGGTGGCGGAGACGTTGATCCACTCCGCCCTCCGCCGAACGGAGACCCGCGGCGCCCACTTCCGGACTGACTTTCCGGAGCGCGACGACGAGAAGTTCCTGAGCCACACGCTCGTGACGCCGGGGGAATCGGGCCCGGAGATCGCCTATCTCCCCGTGACGATCACGCGCTGGAAGCCCGAGGCCCGGGTGTATTGAGGATGGCCGACGAGGTGGTGCTCCGGCTCACCCGCTACCGACCGGAACAGTCGCCCTTGCCCTTCCACCAGGACTACACCGTTCCGTTCCGGGAGGACATGATGGTCCTGGACGCCCTCACGTACATCAAGGACCACCTGGACGGGAGTCTCGCCTTCCGCTGGTCGTGTCGGATGGGGATCTGCGGGAGTTGCGGGGCGACGGTGGACGGCACGCCGCGTCTCACCTGCGAGACCTTCCTTCACGAGGTGCGGAAGCCCATCCTCCAAGTCGGCCCGATGGCCCACTTCCCGGTCATCAAGGACCTGGTCGTCGATATGGACGACTTCATGGACAAGCTGCGCCAGGTCATGCCCTGGATCGTCCGCGACAGCCAGAAGTCGCTGGCGGAGGGGGAGTACAGCCAGCTCCCGGAGCAGGTCGAGCTGTATCGGCAGCAGTCCCTCTGCATCAACTGCATGATCTGCTACGCCGGCTGCCCCGTCTACGGGTTGGAGCCGGAGTTCGTGGGCCCCGCCGCGCTGGCCCTCGCCTATCGCTACAACGTCGACACACGGGATCACGGTTCGAAGGAGCGCCTCGCGGGCCTCATCGGAAAGGGTGGGCTGTGGGAGTGCACGTACGTCGGCGAGTGCTCCGTGGTCTGTCCCAAGAACGTGGACCCGGCGGGGGCCATCCAGAGACTCAAGGCCCCCGGCGCAATCCAGGCGGCGAACGTGCTCCTGCCCCCCATGCTTCGGAGGTGAGCGGACGGCCGCGGAGCGCGCGAAGACCTACAAGCCCGAAATGCCGTCCACGTGGTGGCTCCGCAACCCCCGGTACTTCCTCTACATGCTCCGGGAGGTCACCTCCATCTTCGTATTCCTCTACGTCCTCGCCTTCGCCGTGCAGTTCTTCCTCCTCGCGGACCGCGGCCTCTTCGATGCCTTCCGGGACCTCTTCACGTCCCCCGTCTTCCGCGCCTTCACCGGGGTCGTTCTCGTCATGGCGGTGGTCCATGCCATCACCTGGTGGTCCCTGAACGCCCGTGTGTTCCAGGTCCGCCTCGGCGGGCGCCCTCTCCCTCCCGGCGCCCTGCTCACGGGGTTCGTGCTGGTTTGGATCGTCGTCAGCGGACTGGTCTACCTTCTGATCTTCGTTGGCGTGGGGTTCTAGATGCGACCCGACGTCGGCTCCGCGGTGTTCTGGCAGTTCTTCGCGCTGGGCGGCTTTGTCGTCGCCCTGCTCCTGCCGGTCCACATCGTCCTCTTCCACCTAGGAGCCGACTTGGGACTGCTGGTCCAAGACCTCTCGAGCTTCGATGCGATGTTGGCCTGGGTGGGAGACCCCCTCGTGAAGGTGTATCTCATCGTGCTCGTGGGCGGCGCGCTCTTCCACGGCGCGCATCGGTTCAAGTACGTGCTCTTCGACCTCGGGCTGAAGCGGGCTTACCGCCCGGTGGGCAACCTCCTCTACACCGTCGCCGGGCTGACCACTGCGCTCACGGCCTTGGTGGCCATCTTCGCGGTCTGACGGACTCTTCTTAAGGGAGCGTGTTGTGCGCCCGGCCAACATGCCTGCGCCCACCTTCGACCGGCTGAGTCCTCCCGAGAAGGGAACGGCCATCCGCGTGGAGGCGAAGGGCCTCCGGGTGTCCGACGATCCCGTGATCCCGTACATCCGGGGGGATGGCATCGGGCCTGAGGTCGTGGCGGCCGCCCGCCAGGTCCTCGACGCGGCCGTGAACCAGACCTACGGGGGGGCACGCCGACTCGTCTGGTGGCGGATCCCCGCGGGGATGGAGGCAGAGGAGGCTTACGGGGAACTTCTCCCTGCCGACGTCCTCACCGCGATCCGCCACTACCTCGTGGCCCTCAAGGGCCCCCTCACCACGCCCATCGGAGGCGGGTTTCGCAGCCTGAACGTGAGCCTCCGGCAACAGTTGGATCTCTATGCCAACGTACGACCGATTGCGTGGATCCCCGAGGTCCCGAGCCCCCTAAAACATCCGGAGCGCGTCGACCTCGTCGTGTTCAGAGAGGCAACGGAGGACGTCTATGCGGGCATCGAGTGGGCGGCGGGGAGCGAGGACGCCCGCAAGCTCCTTGGGATCCTTGAAGAGAGCTACGGACTCCGCGTGGACAACGACCCGGCCCTGGGGCTGAAGCCGGTAAGCGAGTTCGCCAGCAAGCGCCTGGTTCGGAAGGCCCTCGCATATGCCGTGGAGCGGGGTCGGCGGAGTGTGACCCTGATGCACAAGGGCAACATCATGAAGCACACCGAGGGGGCCTTCATGCGTTGGGGGTACGAGGTGGCCACCCAAGAGTTCGGGGATCAGGTCGTCACCGAAGAGGAAGCGTGGGATCGACACGGGGGCACGACGCCTGAAGGGAAGGTGCTCGTCAAGGATCGTCTCGCGGACAACATGCTTCAACAGCTCCTCACTCGGACGGCGGAGTACGACGTCATCGCAACCACCAACCTGAATGGGGACTACGTCTCCGACGCCGCGGCCGGTCTCGTGGGGGGTCTGGGCGTCGCCCCCGGCGGCAACGTTGGCGACGAGATGGCCCTCTTCGAACCCATTCACGGAAGCGCACCGAAGTATGCTGGACGGGACGTGGCCAACCCCACGGCGGAAATCTTGGCGGGGGCGATGCTCCTGGATTACCTGGGATGGCCCGAGGCCGCAGAGGCGGTTCGCGCGGGTGTGAAGGGAGCCATCCAAGCGCGCGAGGTGACCCAAGACCTCGCTCGACAGATCGAGGGGGCCCAGACGGTCGGGACCCAGGAATTCTCCCGAAGAGTCATCGGTGCCATGGCAGAGCCGGGGGCGAGCCCCCCCTAGGCCGTATGCGCCGCCGATTCGGCCGTGTCCCACTTGAAGCTGAGGAGGGCCGCGATGAGCCCCCACGCTATCCACTGATAGAAGGGGTTCGGAAGAGCGCCAAAGTACTGCAGAAACACCAGGTTAGACGCGAGGAACACCGATTCCAGGTAGACCGAGACGAAACCGACGGCGAAAACGGCGTAGAAGACGCGGGGGCGAAATCTCACCCGCGCATCGGAACGCAGGTCCTGGAGGAACAGGGTCTGCAGCGGCTGCTCCATGCCAACAAGGTGGCCGGGGAGCGGGATAAGGACATCCCCGAGATTATCATCGGTGAGTACGGTGGTCAATCCTTCTGGAGCTCCTGCAGGAGACTCGGAATGATCTCGAAGAGGTCCCCCACCGCACCGTAATGGGCCACCGAGAAAATCGGAGCCGTGGGGTCGATGTTGACCGCGATGATGGTCTGGGCCCCTTTCATGCCTGTGAGGTGCTGCATCGCCCCCGACACCCCCAGCGCGATGTAGAGCTTGGGAGCCACCGTCCTGCCGGAAGATCCGACTTGCCGGCTCCACGGGAGCCACCCGTTGTCCACGATGGGTCGCGAGGCGCCCACGACCCCCCCGAGGGCCGCGGCCAGGTCTTCGGCCAGTGAGATGTTCTCCTTCTCCTTGATCCCTCGCCCCACCGTCACAACGACATCCGCCTCGGCGATATCGACATCGCCGCTTTCCGGCTTCTCGTACCCGAGGACCTCACGCTGGATCTGGAGACCGGAGAGGTCTACATCGACCGGGGTGATCGGGACCGCTTCGGCGCGGGGTTCCGCCGCAGGGAAGGTGGCGGGACGCAGGGTCACGAACGCCGGACCTCCTCCCTCCATCTCGACCTCAACAGCGACCTTCCCGTTGTATCCAGTCCGACTGGCGACCGCGCGCCCGTCCGTCACGCCTACATCGAAGGCCGCGGTTACCAAGGGCCGACCCATGTCCGCCGCCAGCCGCGGCAAGAATTCGTAGCCGGTCGCCGTGTGGGCCGCAAGGACGAGCTCGGTCTCCCGGTCCCCGAGCAAGGCCGCCACCGCGGCCCCGTAGCCCTCGGGCGTATAGTCCTTCAACGCCGGGTTCTCGACCACCAAGATCTCTTCCAGGGGATATCGAGCCAGCTCTGCGGCCAGATCTCCGACCTCGTGGCCGAGAAGAACTGCCTTGGCCTCCGTCTCTGCGGCGGCCGCCACCTCTGCCGCCTTTCCAAGGACCTCCAAGGTCGGGTCCTGCAACTTCCCCTGACGGTGCTCCGCGACGACGAGGATCCCCAGACCTACCCCTCCGGAACGAGTCCCCTTTCCCGGAGCACGGCCGCCAACTTCTGGGCCATCTCGCTCCCGGACCCCTGCAGCATCTCCGCCTGATGCGTCACCTCGGGGACATACATCCGACGGACCGTGAGGCCGGGGGCTTCCCCCGGGGGGGTGCCCGTCACCTCTTGAATCGCCTGCCTGGTCGCCTTGAGAATGGCCGCCACGGAGGCAAAACGGGGCTCGTTGATCCCGAATTGAATCGTCAGGAGGGCGGGGAGGGGGAGAGTCACCTGCTCCTCAAGCCCACCTTCCAGCTCGCGGTTCACGCGGACCCGCTCGCCCTCGACCTCCACCTTGGTGACGACGGAGGCGTGGGGAATGCCCAAGTGCGCGGCAAGGATCGGCCCGGTCGCCCCGTGTGCATAGTCGTCCGATTGGACCCCGCAGAGCACGAGGTCGAACTCCATGTCCTGAGCGGCCTGGGCCAGTGCCCGCCCCGTGTAGGCAGGGTCAAACTCCCGTCCGTCCGGCAGGCCGATGCGGACCGCCTCATCGGCCCCCTTGGCCATGGCCTGTCGTAGGACCTCCGTCACCCGTTCGGGCCCGGCGGCGATGGCCGTGACGTTCCCTCCATGGGCCTCCTTGAGCCGGACCGCCTCTTCCAAGGCGTATTCGTCCGGGCCGTTCACCTGGAAGGTCAGGTTGTCCCGCACGATGTCGAGGGCGTCGTCCCGGATGCGATACTGCAGTTCCGGATTGGCGATCTGCTTGACGCAGACGAGGATCTGCATGGGCTGCCTTCCGACCGCGGGGCCCCTATAAATCTACCCCGATGTCGGGCTGCCAACCGTTATAACCGCGGGCTCCGGTGGTCGGAGAGATGGGGTGGGCCGGAGGCGTCGTTGAGGCCCTCGCGCAGGAGCCCCAACGGGAGCACTTCGCCATCGTGGGCGAGGAGGTTTTCTTGCCGATGATGATCTCCTTCGCCATCGCACTCGCCATCTTCCTGGTCGGCCTCTTCCTTCGCTGGCGGACCTGGCGGCGGGTGAAGCGGGCCAACCCCCAGGAGTCGGTCCTCGGCCGGATGCGCATGCTCATTCGCGTGGGCCTCCTCCAGCGAAAGGTGGTCCACCAGGTCTACGCGGGCCTCCTTCACACCCTCATTTACACCGGCTTCCTCGTTCTTCTTCTCGGGACAATTCTGGTGGCGCTGGACTTCGACATCGCCATCGCCCTCTTCGGGGCCCCCTTCCTCGTCGGGACCACCTACATCGTCTTCGAGGTCGTCCTGGAGATCTTCGGCATCTTCCTCATCGTCGGCCTGGGCCTCGCCCTCTGGCGCCGGCTCGTCACCCGTCCGAAGCACCTGCGCACGGGGTGGGGCGACTACTACCTCCTGCTCATCCTGCTGCTCCTGGCGATCCAGGGGTTTGTGCTGGAAGGCATCCGCCTGGGGGCCACGCCGCAGCAACCCTGGTACCCGTACTCCTTCGTGGGCTACGCCCTGTCCCGTCCCTTCGTCGCGGCCGGCATCCTGACCCCGGGTGTCGTAAGCCCGGCCTTGGAATCCACGTACTATTACATCTGGTGGTTCCACGCGTTCGCGACGTTCGCCTTCATCGCGAGCATCCCCTTCACGAAGTTCCTCCACATGGTGACCTCCCCGCTGAACACCTACACGGCCTCGCTCCGCCCCTACGGTCAGCTTCCGACGCCCTTCCGGCTGGAGGAGTTGACCGGGCCGGAGGCCGACCAGATCCAGCTCGGCGCCGCGAGCACGGCCTACTTCTCCAAGCAGGACCGCCTCATGTTCGACGCCTGCACCGAGTGCGGACGCTGCACGAGTGTGTGCCCCGCCTGGACCACGGGGAAACCCCTGGACCCCATGAAGGTCATCCTCACCCTCCGGGAGCTCACCTTTCAGGAGAAAGGGGCGGAACTGGACCGACCGGCGCCCTATCACGTGGGGGAGGAAGAACTCTGGGACTGCACCACCTGCAACGCGTGCGTGGAGACGTGTCCCGTGTCCATCCGCCATGTCGCCCCCATCGTCGAGCTCCGACGCAACCTGGTCATGGAGCAAGGCGCCTTCCCGGCCTCGGCTCAGGAGGCGTTGCAGAGCATCGAGACCAACTTCAACCCCTACGGGATGCCGTGGGACCAACGGGCGGCCTGGGCGGAGGGGCTGGACGTGCCCCTTCGCGAAGCGTCCGATACGCGGGATCTGGACCTCCTGTACTGGGTCGGCTGCGCCGCCTCCTTCGACCCCCGAAACCAGCGCGTAGCGCGGGCCCTTGTGAAGATCCTCCGGGCTGCCGGCCTCCGGTTCGCCATCCTCGGGACGCGGGAGAAGTGCACTGGGGACCCCGCCCGTCGCATCGGGAACGAGTATCTGGCTCAGACCCTCATGGAGGAGAACGTAGAGACCCTTCGCGCCCACGGGGTGAAGCGCATCGTGGTCACCTGCCCGCACTGCTTCAACACGTTCCGCAACGAGTACCCCGACTTTGGCGGGGAGTACGAGGTGGTCCACCACACCGAACTCATCCAACAGCTCCTCGCCTCGGGACGTCTCCCCCTCCGGAAGACAGACCTGGACCTGGCCTGGCACGACTCCTGCTACCTGGGACGCCACAACGGCCTCTACGAGGCCCCCCGGGAGGCCCTGCGCGGTGTCCCCGGACTCCGACTCCGCGAGATGCCCCGCCACCGTGAGAATCAGCTTTGCTGTGGGGCGGGCGGCGGTCGGATGTGGATGGAGGAGACCGTGGGCAAACGCATCAACGTGGAACGGACCGAGGAAGCCGTCGCGACACAGGCCGAAGGCGTGGCCACCGCATGCCCCTTCTGCATGACCATGATGGAGGACGGCATCAAGGCCGTGGGGGTCGAGGGGTCCTTCCAGTCCCTCGACCTGGCGGAGGTCGTGGCCGCCTCGCTCGGCGATCAGGGATAGATGCCGCGAATCTCGTAGGCCCGCACGATCTTTCGCAGGGCCACCATGTAGGCGGCCGTCCGCATGTCGACGTTCTCCTCCTGGGCGGTCTCCCAGACCCGGTCGAAGGCCTTTACCATGATCTCCTCCAGCCGCTGCTTCACCTCCTCCAGCGACCAGAAGAACTGCTGCAGGCTCTGCACCCACTCGAAGTAGCTCACGGTGACCCCGCCCGCGTTGCAGAGGATGTCCGGGATCACGGTCTTGCCTCCCTCGTAGAGGATGCGGTCCGCATCGGGCGTCGTCGGTCCGTTGGCCCCCTCGGCGACGATGCGGGCCTGCACGGTGCCGGCGTTTTCCGAGGTAATCCAGCCGCTGAGAGCCGCAGGAATGAGGATGTCGGCCTTCGCCGCAAGCAGGTCCTCCGAGGTGATCGCATCCGCATCCGGGAACTCGGCCACACTCCCCGTCTCGTCCTTGTGGTCTTTGAGGGCAACCGGATCCAGCCCCTTGTCGCTACGGATGGCACCCCGGGAGTCGCTGACGGCCACGATCTTTGATCCCGCTTCCGCGTCGAAGAGCCGAGCCGCGTTGTAGCCCACGTTGCCGAACCCCTGGATGGCCACCCGGGCTTTGGCGAGGTCAACGCCCAGAATCATCGCCGCTTGCCGCGTCGTGTACAACACCCCACGGGCGGTGGCGTCCTCCCGCCCGCTGGACCCGCCGATGATGGGGGGCTTCCCCGTCACCACGCCGGGGACGGAGTAACCCTCGTTCATGCTGTATGTGTCCATGATCCACGCCATGACCTGGGCGTCGGTGTAGACATCGGGCGCAGGGATGTCCTTGTGCGGCCCGATGATGATGGAAATCTCCGAGGTGAAGCGGCGGGTTATCCGTTCGATCTCCCGCGGGCTGAGTTCCTTGGGGTTCATGATGACCCCGCCCTTAGCCCCGCCGTACGGCAGGCCGATGACGGCCGTCTTCCAGGTCATCCAGGCCGCCAGGGCACGGACCTCCTCGAGGGTGACCTCGGGGTGGTATCGAATGCCTCCCTTGAAAGGCCCCAACACCTGATTGTACTGCACCCGGAACCCCGTGAACACCCGGACGGTCCCGTCGTCCATCTTGACGGGGAAGTTCACGGTCAGCTCCCGGCTGGGCACCTTGAGGATTTCCAGCAGATCGGGCTCGACGCCCAACCGCCGGCCCGTGGCCTCAATCTGCGCCTGCGCGATGTCGAAGGCGCTCATCTCTCCGTGTTGCGTTTCGGTCACGGTCTCCATGCCCGTTCCCTCGGAGAACCCTTCTCGTGCCTAAACGTGGCACCGATAAAGACGTTGGCATGGGCCCACGGATGGCCTTGAATCGGGACCGTGAAGCGATCAGACGCTTTCGACCAACTCCAGCTTGTTGCCGGACGGATCAAGGAAGCGTGCAAGTCGCCCTTGGCGTGTTGGTACCTGAAATTCCTCGATCCCATGCGGGAACTCCACGCCCGCGGCCTCCAGGCGGTCCATGGCGGCCGTCAGGCTGCTGACCGCAAAGGCGACTTCGCCGCCTCGGGGCTCGCCCTGTTCACCCGGAAAGAGCGCGAGAGATAGCGGGGCTAAATCGAACTCTGCCCAACGCTCAGGGGTCTTAAACAACAGGTTCAGACCAAGGACATCCCGATAGAAACGGACCGCCTCGTCCAGTTGATCAACGGGCAGGGACACGTAATCGCATCCGTGAATGCTGCCCCGGGGATCCCCCTCGGCCGATTCCGGCTGAGTCATGCCTCGGGATGGGTCTGAAGCCATATTTGGCTAACCCGTCTGCTGCCGACCGTCCCAAAAAAGAGTGGCGAAGGACCGGGACACGCGTCACCGGCCCTTCCCACTTGGCCTTTGGGGGGAGTCTAGCATTCGGAGAACCCGCAGTGTTGGCACTTGATGCAGTTTTCCTCGAAGATCAGGGGGCTGCCGCACTCCGGGCATTCGGGACTGAGGCCCTTTCGCACCATCGCCTCGTCCCCGTCCCGGGCCTCTTTGTCCAGTTCCTCGTCCAGCACGGGCCCGAAGCTCTCGACCTGGGGCTGCAACGTGGTCTGGTCGTAGCCGCTGAGGTGGCGCTTGAGGGCCTTGCTCAGGGCGTCGGGGACGGAGTAGATCTTCTCCTGGTGGTCCCACGCGAGCCGGGGGCTTCGAATCCCCTCCAGCTGGTCCACCACCTCGTCGGCGGGGATGCCGGACCGGAGGCAGAGGCTGATGAGGCGCGC
>JBHIBW010000049.1:0-11245 GCA_046759265.1 Thermoplasmata archaeon | reverse complement strand
GTGGATTTCATCAAGCCCCACGAGGTGACGCTGGAGGACGTCTTCATCGCGAAGACGGGCCGGTCCCTGAGCGTGGACACACGGGTCGTGGCAGAGCGAGAGGGGGGGCCGAGTGGCCGTTGAAACCCTCGGCCTCACTCGGATGTCCCGGCGCTCCAACCTGGACATCGTCTGGACCGTCTTCAAGGCCCGGATCCTGATCATCTCTCGCTACCGCGGTTCTCTCTTCCTGGAAACCCTCATCCCCCTGGTTTTCGCCGCCCTCCCCATCCTCATCGGGGTCGCGGTCGCCGGCGGGGACGCCGCGGCCTCCGCCAACTTCAAGCAGTCGGTGGGAACCCCCGACTATCGACTCTACATGCTCCTCGGGGCCGTGACGTTCGTCGTCGTCTCCATCATGCTCTGGATCGTCGGGTTCTGGATTCGGCGCGAGATGGAAATGGGGACGCTGGAGTCCATGTATCTGGCGCCGGCGAAACGGCTCTACCTGGTGTCAGGCATCGCCTCGTACGCGTTCGTCCGGAGCCTCATCGCCTTCGGCATCGCCCTCGCCGTCGGTTCTCTCGTCTTCGGGGTCAACCCCTTTCAAGGGGAGGTCGCCCTCGCCACCGTCTTTCTCGTGGTCGGGCTGATTCCGTTGTGGGGCCTCGCCTTCCTCTTCGGGGCCTTCATCCTGAAGGTGAAGGAGGCGAACAGCATTGTGAACAGCGCCCAGTGGGTCGTCTCCTTCCTGATGGGGGTGTTCTTCCCCATTGCCTTCTTTCCCCCATTCCTCCAGTGGGTGGCCCTCAGCTTCCCGCCGACTTGGATGAACAACGGGGTGCGGGCGGCGTTGCAAGACCTGTCCTTCTTCTTTGGGACCTGGTACCTCGACTTGGCCATCCTCTTCGTGTTCGCGGCCGTGGTCCCGTTCCTGGGGTACACCCTCTTCCTGCGAACGGAGCAGCGCATGAAGAAGAACGAGGGGGTGGGCCAGTTTTGATCGCCCATCGAGGATTCGGCCTAGCTCGCGGGGGCCTCCTCCAACGCTTCGCCACCTTCCTGACGATGTCGAAGAAGACCATCGTGGAGTTCTCCCGCTACCCTGTCGCCTTCGTCGCCCTCTTCGCCCAGACCTTTCTCATCATCCTGATGTTCCTCTTCGCGGCGTTCGCCTTCACGGAGCCCGGGAGCGGCCTGGCCGGTGGCGTGCTCATCGCAGGAGTCATGGTCTACGGCCTCATTATCCAGCTCTTCCTCTCCTTCACTCTGTGGGAGGTGGGCTTCTCCATCCGAGAAGAGCAGTTCCGAGGAACCCTGGAGTCGCTCTACATGTCCCCGGCGAGTCGGTTCGGCAGCCTCGTCTCCCGGATCTTCGCCATCCTCCTCTGGACGTCCGTGATGGCGGTCTTCGCCGTCTTCCTGGTGGGCCTCCTTGTGAACGGGCTTCCCGCGGAGAACCTGCTGTTGGCCATGGTCGTCCTGTTCTTCACCATCACCGGCCTTCTGGGCCTCGGTCTCCTCATGGCCGCCATCACGATCCGGCTCAAGGAGAGCGCCCAGTTCCTCGTGAGCTTCCTCCAGTTCTTCTTCATCATCTTCGCGGCCATGTTCTTCCCGTTCGGGGCACTCCCCGATGTGATGGTGGACTACGTGAGCCGGTACCTCCCGGTCGCCTACTCCGTGGATGCCTTCCGCTCCCTCCTGCTCGGCCTCCCGGCCGGCTTCCCCGAGCTGCTTCCGTTGACCCAGGAGATCCTCATCGTCGTCCTCTTTGGCATCCTGGCACCGCCCGTCAGCTACCTCCTCTACAAGGAGGTGGAGCGACGCGCCCGGACGCAGGGGACTCTGGGGGAGTACTGAGCCCACCCCATGCGGATCGAAACCGTCACGGCCGATCGCCATGACTTCATGCGCTTCCTGGCCCAAGACGAGATCCGGAATGCCTTCGCCTTGTACGACCTGGAGGAGGAGGCAGAACGCGTCGAGTGCCATGCGGCCATCGAGGCCGGCTCCTTTGGGGGATACCTCCTCGCCTGGCACGGCCGCCAGCACCCAAACGTCCTCATGACCGGGACGGAGGAGGCCGCCCGAACTCTCCTCCCTCGGGCTCCTCCCAGCCCATGCACCTTCCTGCTGGCTCCCGACCTGGTGGCTGCCGTCGAGGGGAAGCGCGAGATCGGCGCCCGGCGGCGGATGTACTTCATGACGGTGGACTCCATGGCCTTCCGGTCGGTCGAGGGCGAACGACCTGCCCGGTTGGGGGAGGAGGACGCCAAGGAGTTGAAGGTCCTCTATCGGGCGGCGGTGGAGGAACCTCGAGACTGGGGAGACTGGGCCCGAAAGGGCCTCGCCTACGGCATTTGGCGGAAGGGCCGCCTCGTCGCGGTTGCGGGCACCCACTTCGTGGCCAGGAGGTACAGCCTAATCGGGGGCGTCTACACCGATCCCCGATTTCGACGACGGGGGTTTGCGGCCAGCCTGACCTCGGCCGTGACGCGCGACGCCTTGCAACGAAGCGATCAGGTCGGGCTGATGGTGGTCTCCACGAACCAGGCCGCCATCCGTCTCTATGAGAAGCTCGGGTACCGAAAGGGCGTCGAGTGGGTGTGGTTGGACAGCGGCACGGGACACGTGCCCCTGGCGTGATCCCGCCGCAGGGGCTGCCTCACGTCGTGATCTCAACCACCGTCCCGGAGATGCGAGCGCGGACGAGGAAGACCGTCCTCACCAGCATTCTCAGCCAGCGAGGGATCGAGGTGACCCTGGCGCCCGAGCCTCTCAGGGTGCGATGAAGTTCCCCCCATGCGATGAGGCGAGCAGTTCCGTGATAGGCCTGACCTCCACGGGTGACGCCGACCCGCGGGGTCGCTGCGACGTTCTTCAACCAATCGGACCGTCGGCCGTAGCTCGAGACGGCAAACATCCGGTGCGAGCTCACGAGGTACACGGGAAGGACCACCCGATGGAGCCGACCTGTCCTGCGGCCCTGCGTCTCCAACGTAACAAGAGAGCGGAGGCCCAGGTCCGTCACGAGCCCTAGAAGCCTGCGGTTGAGGGATCGGGAGATACGTCGAGGAATCCCGAAGCGCCGGGCCATGGTTCGCCCGAATCATAGGTCGGAGCGGTTTAAGGGACTCCGCTGAGAGGAGGGGCTCCCTTTTTCGCCCACCTCCTCCGGAAAATGGTTATTAGGACACTGGCCTTGCTCCAACGAGACGGACATGGGGAGAGAGTGGACGGGCCCTCTCGAGAAACTCGACGAATTTCGGTATCGGATTCCCCAATCGTATAAGGACGAAATGCGGGCCCCTGGCGTCATCTACGCCGATGCCAGACTCATTCAGGACGTGGTGAAGGACTTCGCGCCGGAGCAGGTGGCCAACGTGGCCACGATGCCGGGCATCCAGAAGGCCTCCATGGCGATGCCGGACATCCACTGGGGATACGGATTTCCCATCGGAGGCGTGGCAGCCTTCGACGGGGAGGACGGCGTCCTATCGCCCGGCGGGGTCGGCTTCGATATTTCGTGCGGCGTTCGCCTGGTTCGGACGGATCTGGATCGAAAGGCCGTCGAGGAGGAGCTTCACCCGCTCGTCGACACCCTCTTCAAGAACGTGCCGAGCGGGGTGGGGTCCCGCGGAAAGCTCCGCCTCTCCCAGGCCCAGCTGAAGGAGGTCCTCTCCATCGGCGCGCGTTGGGGGGTGGAGAATGACTACGGCTGGGAGGACGATCTGGACGCGCTGGAGGAGGGTGGGTCCTTCAACCTGGCCGATCCCGAGCTGGTCAGCCAGAAGGCCCTGACCCGCGGCATGCCCCAGCTGGGAACCCTCGGGGCCGGGAACCACTTCCTGGAGATCCAGTTCGTCGAGGAGGTTCGGAACGCCAATGCCGCGAAGGCGATGGGGATTGACCGCGAGGGCCAGGTCTGCGTGATGGTCCACACCGGCTCCCGAGGCTTCGGCCACCAGGTGGCCACCGACTACATTCGGTTGCACGAACAGGCCGTCCGGAAATACGACATCCGGTTGCCGGATCGGCAGCTCGCCGCCGCGCCCGTCCACTCGCCGGAGGGCGAGGACTACCTCCACGCGATGTACGCCGGGGCGAACTTCGCATTCACCAACCGCCAGGTGATCACCCACTGGGTGCGCGAGTCGTTTGAGGCAGTTCTCGGCGAGTCACCCGAGGAGCTAGGCATGCGGATCGTCTACGACGTGAGCCACAACATGGCAAAGTTGGAAGAGCACCGCATGGACGGGAGCCGCAAGGAGGTCTACGTCCACCGGAAAGGGGCGACACGAGCGTTTCCACCGGGCCACGCAGACGTTCCCTCCATGTACGACGACATCGGCCAGCCGGTGCTCATCCCGGGCAGCATGGGCACCCACTCCTTCGTCCTCGTGGGTACCGAAGGGGCCATGGAACAGACGTTCGGCTCGACCTGCCATGGCGCCGGCCGCATCATGTCGCGGAAGGAGGCCACCCGCCGGTGGCGCGCGAACGAGGTCCAGCAGGCTCTCAATCGCCAGGGGATCTATGCCCACTCCGCGAGTTGGAAGGGCCTGGTCGAAGAGGCCCCGGGCGCGTACAAAGACGTGCAGAACGTCGTGGAGGTGTGCCAGGGGGCAGGCATCTCCGACATCGTGGTCAAACTCCGGCCGATCGGCGTCGTGAAGGGATGAGGTGCGGATTGCGCTCCTGCCCCTGGGCGCGATCTCCGAGGAGACCGTAGGTCAACTCGGTGCGGACCTGCGAGAAGCAGGGGTCGGGGTGACCGTACGCCCTCCACGGGGGGTGCCCGCGGAGGCATACGCCTCCGCTCGCGATCAGTACCTGGCGTCCGACCTGTTGGCACTCGCGAGGGGGTCCCGCGGCGAGCACGTGCTGGTGGTGACGGAAGTGGACCTCTACGTGGAACCTCTTAGCTTCGTCTTCGGGCAGGCGGACGTGGGGGGGCAGGCGGCCGTGATCTCCCTGCGTCGGCTGGCTTCCCCCGAGTCCCGGATCTTCCGCCGACGGGCCGTCACCGAGGCGCTCCATGAACTTGGCCACAACGCTGGTCTCGATCACTGCCGGAAACCCGCGTGCGTGATGTACTTCTCCAACCGGTTGGTCGATACGGATCGAAAGGGTCCCAACCCGTGCGGAGTGTGTTCTGCGCGGCTAGGCGATGACGCGGGCTGGCACTCTCCAGCCTAGTCCGCGGCGCCGAACGCCAGCATCATCGCGGCGGTCGCCTTGATTCCGCTCCGCGCGTCCGCCAAACGGATGTGCTCGTTCGGGGCGTGGGCCTTGCTCCCCGCGTACCCGACCCCTGGCCCGGCGGCCGAGGGCGTTCCGAGACTGGTGTAGTAGTACGTCGACGAGGAGCCCATGGACCACGGGAAGATGTCGGGGGCCACTTCGTATGCGGCCTCGTAGCCCCGCTGGAGCGCCTGGCCAATGCGGGAGGACAGGGGGGTGGTCGCCGGTTCAAATGTCCCGTGGCTCTTGACCTCGACATCCTCAAAGCCGCCCGCCTTGAGGTGGGCCTTCATGGCCTCGAGCACCTCCCCGGGGGGCTGACCCGGGATGAGGCGGAAGTCCAGCTTTGCTTTTGCGTACGCGGGGTTGATGGTCTTCGACCCGTCCCCGATGTAGCCCGCGTAGAAGCCGTCGATGTTGCATGTGTTCCCGTAGACCATGTGTTGGAGGCGGGCCCACTGCGTGTCCCCGCCCAACACTTCGAGAGCCCCGTACGTCTTCTTGAAGTCCAACGGGTCATAGTGGTTGCGTTTCAGGTAGGCAAGCTCCTCGTCCGTCGGGCGATGGGCGTTGTCGTAGAAGCCGGGAATGAGGATCTTCCCATCCTCATCTCGAAGGGTCCGGAGGGCCGCAATGAGGCGCCAGGCCGGGTTCGGGATAGAGACGGCCAGGGAGGAGTGCTGATCGACGGCTGCCTTGCGCACGGTGAGCTCCACGTAGAGGATGCCCTTCGAACCCAGCTGCATGACGGGGGTCCCCTCCGCGGTGTGTCCGCTCCCCTCGATCGTGGCGCCGTCGGCCTCGAACAGCTCCTGATGCCGCTTCCAGAAGGACTCAAGATGGGGGCTCGATACCTCTTCCTCCCCCTCGATCATGAAGCGAAGGCGAAGGGGCAGCTCCCCCCGGACGTCCCGGATGGCCGCCTGCGCGACGGCCTGGGAGAGGGCGTTCCCCTTCGTGTCCGATGAGCCCCGGGCGTAGAAGACCCCTTCCTTGACGACGGGGTCAAAGGGATCCGTCTTCCACTCGTCCAACGGCTCCTCCGGCTGGACGTCGTAGTGATTGTACAGACAGAGCGTCGGGCCGATGGACCCGGCCTCCCCCACGACCAGGTTGGGACCCTTAGGCACGGGCATCTCCCGGGCGTTGACGCCCCACTTCTCCAGGAGTTTTCGTGTGGTCTGGCCGCCCTCCTTGAATCCTTCGCCTCGGGCGCTGACGGTTGGCACCGCACAAAATTCCGTCAAGTCCGCCACGAATTCGTCAAAGTGGTCGTCGATGAAGCGGAAGACCCGCCCCGTCTCCTCCTCTCCCATGGGGAGCGAAGGGAGGGTGGCGCTATAGGGTTTCCGTCACTCGGTTCACCCCCCCACGCCGGGCGATGAAGCCGGCGAGGAGGAGCACGGCCGCGAGAGAAAAGATGAGCCCATACGCAAAGGTCGCCGCCGGCGCAATCAGCCACAGGAATCCGGCCACCGCACTAGCTGGGAACCGGGCGACGCCCGTGAGGGTGTGGTAGGTCCCCAGGGCGGTGGCACGCAGGTTGGGAGGCGCCAAGTCCGCGACGAAGGCCCGCTCCACCGCGTTCACCAACGCGGCGGAGAGGCCGAAGAGCACGAAGAGGAGGAGAAGCTGCCACGCCTCGGCGAAGAGGATGAGTCCGCCGGCCATGGCGGCGAACGCCAGGTAGCCCGCCAGGATCACCCGGGGCCGGCCCAGTCGGTCGGAGAGGATGCCCGCCGGGAGGGCGGCGAGGGCGAACACGAGGTTGAAGGCGAGGTAAAACAAGATTCCCGTCCCCTCGGTGAGCCCGACACCTACGACCCGCAGGAGAAGGAAGAGGACGGAGAAGTGCCCCAACGCAAAGACGGTGGCGATGAGGATGAAGCGGCGAAGGGATGGGCTCAGCTTCGAGAAGCCCACGCGAAGGGAGGGGACGTCTTTGGGTCTCCTCGCCCTTTCCCGGATGAAGACCGTCAGGAGCGCTGCGACCAGGGCGGGTCCCACGGCAACGAGAAAGATCTCCCGAAAGGGGAGACCGACCGCGTCCAACAGGACGAAGGCGATGAGGGGCCCAAGGACGGCACCCAAGGTATCTGCCAGGCGATGAAATCCGAACACCTTCCCGCGGGCCTTCGCGGGAGTCGTCTCCGCGAGAACGGCATCGCGGGGGGCGTCGCGGAGCCCCTTCCCGATCCGCTCCGCCACCCCCACCGCCATGAGCTCAGGCCAGACGCGGACGAAGGGAATGGCGGTCTTCATCGCGCTGGAAACGCTGTACCCCGCGATCACGAGCCCCTTCCGGCGGCCGATGCGGTCGGACCAGTACCCGGAGAAGACCTTGAGGAGGCTCCCCGTGCTCTCCCGCGCCCCCTCGAAGATGCCGAAAATGAAGGCGGTCGCCCCGAGCTCCGTCAGGAGGAAGAAGGGAATGAGGGGGAAGACCATCTCGCTGCTGAGGTCCGTCAGCAGACTGATGAGGCCTAGAAGGTAGACGTTGAACGTGAGGCCGGCGGAAAGACGCTTGGCTCGGCCTGGCCGCGTGCCCATGCTATCGGCGAGGGAGGATCTGCGCTAGAAAACCCCTTGGACGCGGCGCGGCTCAGGCCTCGGTAATCTTGATGGCCTCGACGGGGCAGACGGCCTCGCACGCCATGCAGTCGATGCAGTCCGCCTCCCGCGTGGGGTCGGCCTTCTTTTCCGACTCCGGATGGCCTGGCGTGTCCTCCCACTCGAAGACGTCGGTGGGGCAGACCGGGATGCACGCGCCGTCTTCGATGCAGAGATCGAAGTCCACCGCCACGTGGGTTCCATGAATGCCGAGCTTCTCCGGGGGCTCCAGGGGTCCCCAAACATCGTGGTCGTAATGCTGCTCGGCCACTTCCCGGGTGTTCATGAAATCCGGATCGATGGCGGCCATATTGTGTCCATATTTCGGCGTAGTCATAAAGCTATGCCATTGAGAGGTTGCCTCTCACATGGAGGGCCCACTGCCCCTTCATGCGACCCCTTCCAAGAGGGTTTATCAAGCCGACCCGTCCTTCGGGGTGACCGAGGGGTACCCTGGGCCGGAGCCTGCGTGTCGACCTGACCTGGTCTGCTCCCCAGAGCCACGAGGATCTGAAGCGGGAGAGTTCCCGTGGGCCCTCGGGCCTCTACCTCATCATCGCCGGCAAGCGAATCGCCGGGAAGTGGAACGAAGGGACGTTCAAGTTAATCGACATCGGGCAGTCCGGCGACATCCACCGCCGCCTCGCCGAGCACGAGCGAGAGGAGTGTTGGCATCCCCGCGCCCGCGGGAGCTCCGTGCTGGTCAAGGTGGCGGCGCTTCCAGAGGCCGAGTACAGTGAGACGGACCGGCGCGCCATGGTGTGCTGCCTGCGCGTGGAGGAGCGACCCCCGTGCGGGACCGAGTGCAACGAGGGGTACTACCGCGACGAGGGGGTGGCGATCTCTAACAAGGGGGACCTGGCGCCCCTCAAGCCGAGCTACGCGTGCACTCGTTAGACCGCTCCGCTCTCCCCCAAAATCTTGAAAGCGCCACGTCGAATACCCCCCGGCGTGCTGTCCGTCCGGGAGATGCGTGTCCTCGATACGAACCTCGAGTACCACGGGGTCTCCATTGAAAGCCTCATGGAGCGGGCCGGCGAGGGCATCGCGAAGGTCCTGTTGGAGAAGATGGAGGCCAAAGGGGCCCGCGTCCTCTTCCTCTCCGGGACCGGGAACAACGCCGGCGATGGCTTCGTGGCGGCGCGCCTGCTGAAGGATCAGGCGGAGGTCACGGTCGCGCTGGCCAAGCCTCCCGAGGCGATCTCGAAGGGGCCGGCCAAGATCAACCTCGATCGGTTGCCTCCGGAGGTTCGTCTGGTGGAGCCGCCTCTCGACGCCCACGCGCTAGTGGAGGCGGCGGACACCGTAGTGGACGGGTTGATGGGTACGGGGATCCAGGGGGCCCTCCGCGAGCCCTACCGGGCCCTCGTGGAGGCGATGAACGCCTCGGGAAAGCCTATCCTCTCCATCGACATGCCCAGCGGCTTGGGCTCCGATCACGTCGTGGCGCCGCAGGTGACCGTGGCCCTGCACCGGACGAAGGAGGGCATGGACCCCCAGACGAGCGGGGAGGTCGTTATCGTGGACATCGGCATCACTCCAGAACTGGAGCGGATGATCGGGCCGGGGGAACTTCTCTACTACCCTCGACCTGCCTCGGACGCCCACAAGGGAGACAGCGGCCGGGTCCTCGTCGTCGCGGGCGGCCCGTACACAGGCGCGCCCTCTCTGTCGGCCATGGGGGCCTACCGCATGGGGACGGACGTGGTCCACGTCGCAACGCCCACCCGGAGCGCGCCCATCGTGGCGGCGTTCAGTCCGGCCTTCATCGTCCATCCGCTCTCGGACGAGAAACTCGTCCCTGATGACGTCCCGCCTCTCCTCGAGCTGGCGCGGGGCATGGACGCCGTGACCATCGGACCGGGCCTCGGACGGGACGAGGCCACCCTCGAGGCGGTCCGCCAGTTCATCCGGGAGCTGGACAAACCCGTGTCCATCGATGCCGACGGCATCACAGCGGTCGCCGGCGACCCCACCTGCGTCCAGGGGGGCAGTGGGGTCATCACCCCCCACATCCAGGAGTTCTACCGTCTGTCTGGGGTGAAGCTGGATGCCAAGGAGGAGAAGCGCATGGACCAGGTGGCCTCCCTCGCCAGCGATCTGGGGCTCACGGTCCTCCAAAAGGGTCCTCATGACATCGTGTCGGACGGGTCCTCCACGAAGGTGAACATCACGGGGAATCCAGGCATGAGTGTGGGGGGAACGGGAGACGTTCTGGCGGGTCTGGTTGGCGCCCTCTTGGGGAAGGGCGTGGACCCCTTCGACGCGGCCCGCATCGCGGCCTTTGCCAACGGCTTCGCGGGCGACATCACGTTCCGCGAGCTCAGCTACGGAATGACGGCCACGGACCTTTTGGACCGGATCCCCGCGGTCCTGATCGAGTTCGTTTAGTAGCCGGTGACGTCCGCGAGGACGTCCTCCCCGTTGACGGTGACCGGGTACGTCTGCAGCGGGAAGCTGGGCGGTTCCTTGACGACCTCCCCGGTCCTGATGTTGAACTGCCCTCCCCCGGCCGGGCAGGTGACGACCTCGCCGTCCAGAGAACCGCCATCCAGACGCGTCCAATCGTAGGTGCATGTGCCGTCCAACGCGTAGACCTCCCCTGCCTTCTGGACCACGATGTAGTCGCAGCCGAGGATCTCGACGTAGAGGATCTTGCCTTCCTCTACCTGGGCAAGGTCGCAGAGCTTGACCAGTTCCCCCATGCGGCGCTCGCTATTCGGCCACCACTTTTAAGCGTTCTCAACACGCCCCGAAGGCGTGCTCCCGGCCCCCCTCCCCTCTCCGGCTCGCCTCCTGTGTGGCGCCTCCATCGATTTTTTATACGGACCGTCTCATTGACGCCGCTCCGAAGGGATGGGATAGCTTATGGAGTCACTCGCAAGGGATGCCCTCGGCTTTGAGTCGGAAGACCTTACCGCCCCGGTTCCAAGCTCCGACGATACGGACGCGAACGAGGAGTTGGAGGAGGTCCTCGCCTCCCTCAAGACCCGCATTAAGATCGTGGGCATCGGGGGCGCGGGTTGCAACACCGTCTCCCGCATCGTGGAAGAAGGCGTGACGGGCGGAGAGCTCTACGCCGCCAACACCGACGCCCAGCACCTGCTCCACACCAAGTCCCCCCACAAGCTCCTCTTGGGCAAGCGCTTGACCCGGGGCCTCGGAGCCGGCTCGCTCCCGCACGTCGGGAGCCAGGCCGCCAAGGAGACCGAGGAAGAACTCCGGCAAGTGCTGGCCGAGTCGGACATGGTGTTCGTCACGTGCGGGTTGGGGGGCGGCACGGGAACGGGGGCCATCGGGACCGTGGCACAGGTCGCCCGGGAGATGGGCGCCCTCACCGTGGCGGTGGTCACGATGCCCTTCACGGGCGAAGGCCGCATCCGGGCGGAGAACGCGGAGTGGGGGCTGG
>JBHIBW010000048.1:0-11386 GCA_046759265.1 Thermoplasmata archaeon | reverse complement strand
ACACCGCCATCACGGGCCCCAACGGCAGCGGGAAGAGCAACATTAGCGACGCCGTGATCTTCGTCCTCGGGCCCAAGAGCTCCCGCGTCATCCGGGCGGGACGGCTCACGGACCTCATCTACGACGGGGGGAAGGGCGGGAAGCCGGCCGACCACTGTCGCGTCTCCCTGGTGTTCGACAACGAGGATCACGCGATCCCCGTGGAGGAGGAGGAAGTGCGGCTCACCCGCTACGTCGGCCGCTCGGAGAGCGTGAAGGACGGCTGCAACTCCTACTTCTACGTCAACGGGAAGAAGGCGACCCTGGCGGACTTCGACACCCTCCTGGCCAACGCCCGCATCTCGGCCGACGGCTACAACATCGTCCAGCAGGGGGATGTGCAGGGCATCGTCGACATGACCCCCCTCGAGCGACGCCGGGTCCTGGAGGGCATCGCGGGCATCTCTCGGTTTGACGAGGACATCCAGCGGGCGGAGCGCAAGCGCGACGGAGTCGAGGAGGACCTGGGGCGCATCGAGATCATCCTGAAAGAGATTCGGCGCCAGCTCGGACAGCTCGAGCGGGATCGTGAGGGGGCGCTGCGGTACCGGGAGTTGCAGGAGGCGCTGGGGACGGCCCGTGGCCAGAAGGCGCATAAGGAAACGGAAATCCTGCACGGCCAGCTCGCTTCGGCCCGCGAGCAGGTCCAGCGATACGAAAAGGAGCGCGAGCGGTGGCGAGAGACCTTGGTCCGGCTCCGGAAGGCCCTCGAAAAGGAGGAGGACCGTCTCCAGGCCCTCGAGGAACGGCTTGCGGAGGAGGGGGGAGAGGAGTTCCAGGCCCTCCGAGCCAAGCTCAACGATCTTCGCATCGAGCGGGCCCGGGCCATCGACGGAGTGGAACTCAACAAGGAGCGAGGCAAGGCACTCCGAGCCGAGATGGCTCGCTTCCGGCGTGACCTCAAGAAGGTCCTCTCGGAGCTGGAGACCCTGCGGGGACAGGCGAAGGAGGCGGAGACCGAGAGGCAGAGACTGGCCGAGGCGATCGCATCGAAGGAATCCCAGATCGCCGAAGTGGAGAAAGGGGCCTCCGAGTCCGATGCGAACGTCCTCAAGCTGCAGAAGGCGGCCGTGGCCCTCGACCGAGAGATCGACGCCCAGGACGCCGTCTGCCGCGAGCTGGTCCTCGAGAGGGAGAAACTCACGCAACAGCGGACCCAGCTCGACGATCTCCTGAAGCAGCTGGGCGAGGAGCGAAAGGCCCAGGAACTCGACGTCAAGGACGCCGACTGGCAGGCCAAGGAGTCGGCCTCCGGATCACGAACGCAGGGGAAGGAGGGGGCGGAAGTTCGTGCGCGTGTGCAGGCGCGGGAGCGGGAGCGGAGCGAACTCGTTCGGCAATCCTCCGAGCTCGAAAGCGCCGTTCGCAATCTCTCCCGCGAGCTCAGCCACCTCAAGGCGGAAGCCGAGGCCGCCGAGAGCATTCGGAAGGGGTACAATCGCGCTGTCTCCTCCGTCTTGGAAGCCCGTGACGAAGGGACAATCGATGGGATTCACGGCACCGTGGCCGAACTGGGCCAGGTGGAGCCGAAATTCGAACGGGCGCTTCAAGTCGCCGCCGGGAGCCGCCTCCAGGCCCTCGTCGTCGAAGACGACGGAGTGGCGGCCGGTGCCATCGAGCGCCTCAAGCGAAAGAAGCACGGTCGTGCCATCTTTCTCCCCCTCTCGAAGATGCTGCCAGGGCGGCCCCGGGGGAAGGCGCTCATGGCGGTCAAGGAGGCCCTCGGGTTCGCGCTGGACTTGATCTCCTTCGACGAAAGATACCGCAATGCCTTCTGGTATGTCTTCGGAGACACGGTGGTCGTGAAGGATCTCGACGCCGCGCGATCACTCATGGGGGGCGTCCGTCTCGTCACTCTCGACGGACAACTCATTGAGGCCAGCGGGGCCATGGTGGGGGGGCACATGGAGGATCCCCTCCTCCGGTTCGGGAAGGGAACGGCCGACGACCAGGATCGGGTCAGGGACGAACTCGCCCGGGCTTCGAAGGAGCTAAAGAGGGCCCAGGATCGCCTCGTGGAGGTCGACGCCGACCTCGCGGAGTTGGGGGCGCGCCTCAGATCGGTCCAGGAGGCCCAGGATCGGGACCGATCGAAGGGGGACCTCCTCAAGGGCCAGAAGAAACAGTTGCAAGGGCGCCTCGAAGGGACGGTTGCCTCCATCGTGCAAAGGACCGAAGAACGGGACAAGGTGGCTCAGGAAAAGGAAGCCCTGCAAGCCCGGCTCAGCGAGACGGAGAAGAAGCTCGCCGACGCCCAAGGCCGACGGAAGGAGCTCCGGGAGGCCATGGGCAAGGTCACTCCTGCACGAATATCACAGCAGCTGCGCAAGCTTCAGGGCGAGAAGCTCAACCTCAGGGAGCGGGCCAATCGGCTCGAGTCCGAGGAGGAGACACGAAAGAATCAGCTTGGATTTCAGGAAGAGCGTCGGGACGAGCTCCAGGAGCAGCTAGCCGAACGCCAGGACCGGATGGGGAAGGACCGGGCGCAGTCCGACGCGCTCGAGAAGACACGCGCAAGACTCCAGGAGGAAATCCTGGCCCTGGAGAAGCTGCAGGCAAGCACCGTCTCCGAGGCGAAGGACATCCAGGACGAAAGGGATGGCGCCTTTCAGGAAAAGACCCGCCTGGAGGCCGAGATTGCCACGGCGGAAAGCAAGCAGGAGACCACGGAGGACTTCCTGGTGGGCCTAGAGACCCAGACGGCGGGCCTCCAGGTTCAAATCGAGGAGGCGACGACTCGAGCCAAGGAATATGGAGAGTCGCTGGCCCCCTTGCGCTCGATGAAGGAAATCGACTCGGAGGTGGCGCGGTGCGAAAAGGCCCTCAACCGGATCGGCGCCGTGAATCTGCGGGCCCTGGAGGATTACGAGACCCATGAGAGCCGCCACGACGAGCTCAAGGAGGAGCTGGGCCGCATGCGGAAGGAGCGACGCGATCTGCTTCGTCTCGTGCAGGAGCTGGAGACGAAGAAGAAGCAGGGCCTCCTGGAGGTCTTTCACGCCTTGCAGACCAACTTCGCGACCGTGTACACCGAGATCTCCGAGGGGGGCGAGGCGAGTCTTCAGCTAGAGGACGAGGAGGACCCCTTCGGGGGCGGACTCCTCATCCGGGCGCGGCCTCCCGAGAAACGGTTTCACCGCCTCGAGGCCCTTTCCGGGGGGGAGAAGAGCCTCGTTTCCATGGCGTTCATATTCGCGCTGCAGCGGCATGACCCCTCCCCTTTCTACCTGCTCGACGAGGTGGACCAGAACCTCGATGCGGTCAACGCCGAGAAGGTGGCCCGGATGGTCCGCAGGACCGCGGCTTCAGCCCAGTTCATCCAGATTTCCCTACGCAAGGTGAGCCTGAAGGAGGCGGACCATATCGTCGGCGTCACGATGGGGCCGAAGGGGGTCTCGAAGGTGATCATGCAGGTCAACCTCGACGAGGTTTTGGAAGAAGAGACCCCCCAAGCCGCAGCGGCGGAGGCGGCGGCCTGATGCCGGGGTACGACAAGGTGATGGGTCATCTGCTCTTCCATCAGGCACTGGAGGAGGAAGAGCCCGAGAAGATGGCCCGGTACGTGCAGATCCTCGATCGGGTCCAGGAAGGTCGGGTCATTCCGACTCAGAACCGGTATGAGGAGAGCGTGGTGACGGCTCTCGAACTCGTCCTCGAAGACTCCTTTGATCCTTGGGACATCGACCTCGCCCGGTTCTCCGGAGAGTACCTGAAACGCCTCCGTGGGCTGGACAACGTCAACTTCGTCGTCGCGGGACGGCTGGTCCTTCTCGCCTGGTCGGTGTTGAAGCTCCAATCAGAAATGATCCTCTCCACGGCGGAGGTCGTCAACCCGCCCGTGGAGGAGCTCGACGACGGATGGGATGTCATGCCGGGGTTCTATGAGGCCCCACAGCAGGTGGACACCACCCATCGGATATTGCAGGGTGAGGAGCCCCCGCTGAAGGAGGGGTTCCACCGCGAAATCCAGCGGCCGGTCAGCCTGGTGGATCTCCTCGAGGCGCTGGACCAGGCGTTCCACGAAGCCTCGGGAGCGATCGCCCCCCCGACCCTGCACCCGCCTACCTCGCTTCACGAAGGCTTACGGAACAAGCTTCATCGCGAGGACCTGGTGGAGGACCTCCAGTGGACCTGGGATCTCATCCGGGCCGGCGGCGGGGAGGTCATGCGCATGGGGGACCTAAATCACGGAGACCCTTGGGACCGCGCGACGCTGTTTCTCTCGGTGCTCTTCCTGGCCGACATGGGATGGATCGAGGTCTGGCAGAAGAAACTCCCTCACGGCGAGGTTTACCTCCGCCCCCTCCATGAGGAGGAACTGATTGCCCCCGTGGCCCTCCCGACATCGGAGGCGGCCTAATGCGGAAAGGGGGGCTCCTCGAAGCCATTCTGTTCCTGACCTCGCGTGCCCTGAGCGAGCGCCAACTGGCGGAGGCCACGGGCATGAGCCGCTCGACCGTGCGCCGAATGCTTACGCTCCTCGCCCAGGAGTACAACGAGCGGGAGAGCGCCATCGAGGTGGCGCGCCGCGGGCGGCGGTGGATCCTTCAAGTCCGCGAGGAGTACCGACGCGAGACCGCGGACATGGCCCCAGCGACCCTTCCCCTTGGCGTCGTCAAGACGGCCGCCCTCATCGCCTACCATCAGCCTGTGAAACAGAGTCACCTGGCGACCCTGGTGGGGTATCGGGCGTACGATCACGTGCGTCGCCTCCGGGAGCGTGGTCTCATCGCCGCCCGTCCGCTGGGCCAGACCCTCCTCCTTTCCACCACCGGGCGTTTCCCCGAATTCTTCGGCCTAGACGTACGGGACCGGGAGGACCTCCGCCGTCTCATGGCCTCCCGGGTGGCCGAAAAGGGCCCTGCCAGCGACCTGGCCAATTGATAACGACGGCCTAACGTTTTTATAACATCCTCCACGAGGGAAAGGTGGCCAGGAGGACTTGGCACACCCCCACGGGGCGGACACGCATTGAGCGGCTACCTCAAACACATCGAGCTATCGCGACAGCTCGAGGAGAAGGCGAAAGAGGCCTCCGAGAACCGGAAGCACGCCGACGAGCGAATCAAGCAGCTGGAAGGCCTGATTGGCGACGCCAAGAAGGTGGACTGCCAGGTCGCCGAGTCCGAAGAGCTCCTGGCCCAGGCCAACAGCGCCATGGCCGCCAAGGACTACAAGCTCGCCCTCGAGAAGACCCAGGAGGGGGAGGACAAGGCCGCGGCCGCCTTCATCCAGGAGGCCAACTCCGTCCTCGAAGCCTCGGAGGCCCTCGTGGCCCTCATTCAACGCGCCGAGGTGGACACGGCGGAGTTTGAAGGCCTTCTGGGGAGCGCCCGCGAAGCCCTGGAGAAGGGGAGTTTCCGGGAAGGCGTGGAGACAGCCCGCCGCTGCTGGACCAAGATGGAGAAGGCCCTGAACGAGCATCTCTCCGCCTCGTTTTCCTCCGTCCAGACACGAATCCTGGCCGCGAAGGCGATGGAGAAGGACACGGTGATGGCGGAGGACCTCCTCTCTCGCGCGCGGTCCTCCCTGGAGGAGTCGGAGTACGAGGAGGCGCTGAACCACACCGAAGAGGCCCTCGACATCCTCGGCCGCGAACTGGGCTACGAGCTCGAGACCGAGGAGAAGGTGGTCAAGGAGCTCCTCGACGCCGGCCGCGCGCTGAAGGCAGACATCGGGAAGGCGAACGGCTACCTCAAGAAATCCAAAGCCGAGCTGGAGGGAGGGGACTACCAGAAGTCCTTCAACTACCTGAAGCAGGCCCGCGTCGAGGCGGAGCGCCAGCTCCAGAAGGGCTTCGAGTCCGGCAAGGCGAGCCTGCAGGAACCCCTGGAGGAGGCCAAGAAGCTGGGCATCGACGTCGCCCAGGCGGAGATCCTGGGTGAGGAGGCCATGGAGGCCGCGAAGGCGGAGGACTACAACCGGGCCTCCGAGCTGCTCCGGGAGGCCGTTCAAGGGCTCGAGAACGCCAAGTTCAAGCTCGTCCTGGAGACGATTTCCAACTCGCGTCCCAAGTTCCTGCGGGCCAAGGAGATGAACGTGGACATCGGGGACACCATGGAGGTGTTCAACAAGGCCCGGGAGAAGCTCCAGGAGGGCAAACACACGGATGCCCTCTACTACGCCGAGAAGGGGAACGAGCAGCTCGACGAGCTGGTAGGCGAACTCGATCAGGCGAACCAGCGGACGAAGGACCTCGAGAACGAGATTGCCTCGTTCGCCGAACAGGGTCTGGAGCTCACAGCAGTCCAAGGATTCCTGGGGGACGCAAAGAAGGCCCTCTCTTCCGGCAACCTGAAGGGGTGGGAATCCCAGGTCACGAAGGTCGAGAAGGGGCTCGAGAAGGCGCGCGCCGACCGGTGCGCGGAGATGCTGGACGAGGTCCAGTTCATCGTCACGCTGGCGGAGAACATCGACCTCGATCTCGATGAGGCCACCGCGGGCATCCAGGAGTGCTCCCAGCTCCTCAAGTCCAAGGAGGTGAACAAAGCCCTCACTGAGGCGACCAAGCTGCAGCAGAAGACGGAAGCGCGCCTCACTTCCCACTTCCGGGCGAAGGTGGAGACCCTGAAGGGCACCCTGCCGCCCACGGCGGCCGCGCAGGAGGTGTCCGAGCTCCTCCTCAAGGTGGAGACGGCCCTGGACGTGCGGGACTACAGCACGGCCGCGCGCCTCGCGGAGGACGCCGAGGAGAAGGCAGGGACCCTCTCCGAGTCCTTCGGAGTGCTGGTCGTGGACGCGCTCCAGGCCGCGCAGGAACTCGCGACCGAACACGACCTGAAGATCGACGGGCTCCGGGAGACCCACCTGGCCGCGAAGGAGGCCTTGGAGAACGGGGAACTCCCCGCCCTCTTCCAGCAGGTCGAGAACGTGCGCGACGTCCTCATCCATCTCACCCAACGCGCCTTCGACGAGGTCAAAGCGCGGGTCATCGAGGCGCGGAACGCGGGCATCGACATCTCCGAGGAGAAGGACCTGCTCAAGGCCGCCCAGGCCGCGATTACCGGGGGCGACATCCCCCAGGGTCTCATCAACCTCCGCGATTGCGACATCGCGGCCAAGGCCCACCTGGACGCCTTCCAGCAGGTCCGCGACACCATGGGGGCCGCCGCGGTCCTCGTGGCGGAGGGCAAGAAAAAGGACATCAACATGGCCCGGGCAGTCGAACTCCTCCTCGAGGGGAAGACGGCCTTCGAAGGGGGCGAGATCGAACGCGCCCTGGACATCGCCCGCGACGCCCGATCGGAGGCCGAGAAGGCCATCAGCGTCCTGAATGTCAACGACCGCCTGGAGGCGGCGGAGGAGAGCCTAGCCCTCGCGGAGACCTTGGAGGTCGACGTGGAGCCCTGGGTCAGCCTGCTCGCACGCGCGAAGAGAGCGGTCAACAACGAAGACTTCCGCGAAGCGGTCGAGCTCGCCATGGAGGTGGAAGCTCAGACCCAGTCCGGCGTGCTCAACACGGTGAACAGTCGCGTGGCCCGTTCTGAAAGCATGCTGGAGAAGGTTCAGGCCCCGGCACCGGAGATCGGTGACCTCCAGGCGGGCGTGAAGGAGATCAAGGCCTCACTGGAGGAACGGAAGCTCAAAGAGGCCGCCGAACAATCGCAGGACGTCCTCACCCAGTCCGAGGCCCTCGCGGAGATCTACGACGAGATCCTGCAGGACCGGAAGGAGGCGGAGACCCTCATCGCCGACCTGCAGGCCCTGAGCATCAAGGTCGGGGGACCGGAGAAGCAGCTGAACAAGGCCGCGAAGGCCCTAAACGACGGAAAGCTCTCGGTGGCAAAGCAACTCACCGGAGAGGCCCTGGGCCAGCTGGCCCGAGACCGCAAGGACAGCATCGAGCGCATGATCAAGGGCTTCGAGGCCTCGGCCGCCAAGGCGAAGAAGGAAGGGGTGGCCACCGGGGAGGCCGATGGCCTTCTGGTGCAGGCCCGAAAGGAGCTGAACGAGGGGCAGTACCAACAGTCCCTCTCCACCGCGATGACGAGCGAGGCGCTCCTGGAGAAGATGGGGCTGCAACGGGAGATTGCCCAGAACTCCCTGGAGACGGCCCGCGAACGGATCCACGCCCTCCCCACCGAGGTGGACCTCCTGCAGCGACTCCTCAAGGAAGCGGAGGGCGCCTTCGAGTCCGGGGACTACGTGAAGGCCCTCGAGGTCGCGATCAACGCGAGCGACGAGCTCGGCCGCATCAAGGAGGAGTGGGAGGTCATGCACATCTCGGAGGAGGTCGCCCTCCGGAACTTTAACGTGGCCGACACCCTCGGCCTGGACTGTTCCCAGCTGGCCCTGATCCTGGACGAGGCCAAGACGGCGTCCAAGAACGCCGACATGGAGGGGGCCAAGGAATCATACGACCGGCTGGCCACGGAGGCGTCCGGCATGGTGTCCACCTACCTCACGGACCTGCACGGCCAGGTCCGGAATGCACGGGTGCTGAGTAGCCTCCTTGACTGCGAGGTCGAGGGGCTGGAGGACCGGCTTTCCGAGGGCCTCGCCTACTTGGAGGAGGATCAGTTCGTCAGCGCCCACCAGGTGCTCTCCGGCTCCCTCGTCGAGGTGCAGAACGCGATGGAAGCGAAGGTGGAAGAGGTCATCGGCGAGGCGGAGCAGGCGATCGACCACGCGGCCGACCTGTCCGCGGAAGTGGACGAAGCCCGGGGCCAGATCGCGAAGGCGCGGGAGGCCCTACAGGCCAGGGCCTACGAGAACGCCGTCCAGTTCGCGCAGCAGGCCCGGGAGTCCATGGACTCCCTCGAAGACACCGCCAAGCAGTTCGTCGAGGCAACCGGGGAAGCGCGAACCATCATCACGACCGCGAAGAAGTTCGGCATCAACGTGGAGGCCGCGGAGGACTCCCTCGACCAGGCCATGGCGTTGCATGAGTCCAACCCCGTCGCCGCCTTGGAAAACGCAGAGCAGAGCCTCGAGCTGGTCCGGAAGGCGTTGGACGCATTTACTCCCACCCTGGAGTGGAGCTTGAACGCATCCGGCGCCACCGTGGGCAAGGACGTAGAGGCGACCCTCAAGATCAAGAACACGAGCAAAGCGCTGGCCAAGGACCTGGAGGTGGACGTGCTGGGGGAACTCGAGGCCAAGGGGCTGGAGGTGCCGCCCTCGGTCCGAGCCAACGACGAAGTGGCCCTCTCCTTCACCCTCGTTTTCGGGTCCTCGGGGAAGGTCCCCGTTATGCTCAAGGCGAAGGCCCGCCGCCTGATTGACGAGGAAGAGTACGAGTGGGAGCAGGTTTTCCAGATCAAGGTGAAGAGCGCGTAGGGACGTCGCGCTTACCGACGCCCTGGCCTCCCCGATTAGGTGAGCAACAGGCCGATCTCGTCCTCCACTGCCTCCACCACCTTTCCCTCAGCAAGAAGGGATGAGATGACCTCAAGATCCGGCGATAGCGGGCGATCTTCCTCCAGCCGCGGAATGTGTCGGCGCAGGAGCCGATAGGCGGCAAGGGCGCCTTTCCCTGGATCAAGGGATTTCTCGAACTCCAGCCCTTGCGATGCACAGAGGTATTCGATTCCGAGGAGGGTCCGCAAGTTCTTGATGATAAGGAACAGCTTCTCCCCGGCGGCGGGACCCATCGGCACAAAATCCTCCTGGTTTGCCGAGGTAGGTATGGAGTCCACGGAGGCCGGATGGGCAAGGACCTTGTTTTCGGACGCTAAGGCCGCTGCGGTGTATTGCATCAGCATCAATCCCGATTGGAGGCCGGACTTCGTGGTCAAGAATGGGGGGAGCCCGCTCAGGCTACCGTCGACGAGGCGGGCAATGCGCCGTTCGGAATAGGCTCCTAGGGTACACAAGGCGATGGCCATGAAGTCCAGCATGAAGGCAAGGGGTTGACCGTGGAAGTTTCCGCCCGAGAGGGACTCTCCGTCCTCCGGGAAGAGGAGGGGGTTGTCGGTGACCGAGTTTGCCTCCACGTGGAAAACCTGTTCGGCCCCTCGAATCACATCCAGGACAGCGCCTAACACTTGGGGCATGCACCGGAGGGTGTAGGGGTCTTGCACCTTGTGGGGGCCCAGATGCGAGGGTATGATCTCGCTGTCCTGGAGGGAGTAAAGGAGATCCCGGGCAGCCGTCACTTGACCGGGGTGGGGCCGAAGCGCGTGAATGCGGGCATCGAAGGGCTGGGGTGACCCCTTCAACGCCTCGAAGCTCATGGAACCGGCGATCAAGGCATCCTTGACCAAGGTGAGGCCGTCATGGACCGCAAGACAGCCGTAGGCCGCCATGAGAGACGTACCGTTGATCAGGGCGAGCCCTTCCTTGGGCTGCAGCTCGAGGGGCTCGAGCCCTCCCTCGGCGAGGGCCTCGGCTCCCGAGAGCCTCTGACCTTCGTAAAAGGCCTCCCCTTCGCCGATCATCACTAGGGTCATGTGAGCCAGAGGAGCCAGGTCCCCACTCGCACCCACCGATCCCTTCCGTGGAACAACGGGGTGAATCCCCCGGTTGAGCATCTGACAGAGGAGTTCTACAAGAGCGGGGCGGACGCCGGAGTAACCACGGGCGAGCCCGTTTGCCCGGAGAACCATCATGGCACGCAGCACGTCATCTGGCAGGGGTTCTCCGGTGCCCGCCGCGTGACTGCGAGCGATGTTCCGCTGCAGTTGGCGCTGGTCATCGGTGGGGATGCTCACGTTGGCCAATTCGCCAATGCCCGTCGTAACGCCATACGCTGCGCGGCCCTTCCTTCCGATTTCCTCAACCAGCTGTCGAGAGGCTTCCATCTTCTGAATCGCGGAGGGCGAAATCGTGACCTCCCCATCTTCCCTAGCGATCTTGGCGACGGCCTCGGGCGTGAGGCTTTCTCCGTCCAGAACCACCATCCGACCACCACAATCCGATGGCCGACTGGGTTAATAAACTCGAGAAAAGGGGATGCTCAAACGACGGCTGGCAAGAGTCTGGGAAGACAAATCGCGACGAAACCGTCCCTGTAAGGTCCGCAGGTCCTGTCGGGCCATATCTGGGACAAATCTTAAGGGGCGGGGAAACCTCGAATTTTTTGCAACCTCATTGCCACCTCAAACGGCTCCTTGAGGAAAACAGGAGATCGTCGTGCGAAGCCCTACGCTCTTGGTCGTCGCGGTTCTGCTGCTGTCTGCTGGCATTGGCCTCTCCGAGGCTGGCGATCCTTTTTCCGGTTCGAAGGAGATCCCTTCCGACGCGCCTTATCGCCTGGCCGTACCCTCGGCACCGATGAACCTCGTGGCGACCGCGGGAGTCGGCCAAGTCGGCCTTACGTGGGAGGCGGCCTCCTTTGAACCCGGGTACCCGATCACGAACTACCGGGTCTTCCGAGGCACGGCCCCGGGCACCGCCGTATTCCTCG
>JBHIBW010000047.1:0-11531 GCA_046759265.1 Thermoplasmata archaeon | reverse complement strand
AGGACCCCCGCGAGCATGAGGCCGGTGGTCAGCATCAGGAAGAGGAGCACCTCCAATCCGAAGGGCGGCGTCGCCGAGAGGCCTACCGCGGCTCCGTATATGAAAATTGCCAGAAGGCCGAAGGTGAACACGTACAGCGCAAGGGCGTCGCGCACCTGGGCTTGGAGGCCCCGATCGGACAACCGGACCGAGAGGGTCCCCGTGTAGAGTCCGGATGTGATTCGGGCTCCGAGCACCGTTCCCACGTTGCCTCCCACTCCATTGATGACCGGCACGAGAATGAGGAGGAAGGGAAACGTCAAGAAAACGACCTCCGTCGCGTTCAGGATCTGCCCCGCCACGAGGTTGAACACGAGCAGGAAGGCAAGCGCGGGGAGACTCTCCTTGACAATCCGAGTCCATCGGTAGAAGGTCACGGAATCCCCTCCGCCAGGAAGGCCACGAGGAAGAGGAGGACGACGGTCAGGATGTCCCCCACCGTTGCGAGGGTGGGGGTCGTGACGTTATCGGGGTCGAGACCCCGGCGGAAGGCCAGGATGAGGACCCCGAAGGTGACGAGGACCTGAAGGAGTCCGGCGACGGTGCCCGCCAGCGTGGCGATGAGGACAAGCTTTGCCAGTCCCGCCGAAGGGAGGCCGAGGAGCACGGTCGTGAAGTGAGCCAGGACGCCCGTCACGGCCGCGAGTGCGACGCTCAGGAGGACCGCCGCCAGGACCCCTTGTCCCGCCTCCTCGTTCCACAGGTTTCCCCTTTCGATGAGGCCCATGTGGATGGCGGATCCCATGCGGGCGCCCATCGCCCCGCTGACCCCGCCTCGGAGGGCGATGAGGACAGGGACCATGACGATGAGGCCGGGGGTTCGACGCAGGATGCCCTCCATCTCTTGCAGAAGGAAACCCGCCGCCACCAACCCGATCCCGGAGAGGAGCAGAACGGGCAGCGCCTCCCGATACACGGAGGGGAGGGCCATCGCTTGGGGAAGGGCGAATCCTAAAAAGTGTTTAGTCGGCCGGGACCCGGACTGAGAGGAGGCCGGGCAGAAGACTGGCCTTCATCGGAAGCGTTCCCACCAGTTCCCCATCCATTTCTGCGAGCACATTCTCTGCGGAGGTGGCGACGACCTTGCGCCCCCGTGTGTGGGAGACCTTCGGGTGTTCCAGGTGGTCCCCCGCGCGCAGCTTCCCCATGCTGGACAGTGCCTCTCCCGGGCTGACGTCCCCAAAGATGACCACGTCCAGGAGGCCGTCGTCGAGACGGGCCTCCGGGGCTGGCTGGAGACCGCTACCAAAGTAGCGCCCGTTGGCCGCGATGACCCCGTTCATTCGGCCCTCCGCGAAGAGGACGTCGTCCACCTCCACCCGGATGGTCCGGTTCCGGTAGGTGAAGAGGGTCGCGAAGATGGCCATGAGGAAAGCGAGCCGCCCCCCGAAGGGCTTTGAGCTGCGGTTCACCCGATCGACGACCTCACCGCCCGATCCGGCCTCCAGAATGTTGGCGAAGTATCGCGTCTGGCGGTCGCCTTCCGGACTGGTGCTCTCGCACCGGCCCACGTCCACCGGCCGGACCCGAGGGGATTTGAAAATCTCGGCGGCATGCTCGAGACCTGCAGGGAGACCCAAGGTCTTGGCATAGTCGGTCCCGCTTCCCACAGGAACGATGGTCAGGCGGGCCTCTGCGTCGATGAGCGTGTCCCGCTCGATCATCCCGTTGACCGCCTCATTCACTGTGCCGTCGCCCCCTACGACGCCTATCTCCCTCTCCCCCGACCGGATCGCCTCCCGCACGAGGGGCGTTGCAGCACCGGGGGCCTCGGTGAAGACCACCTCCAGATCGGAGGCGAGCTCGCGAAGATCCGGTTCGACGGACGGCCAGTCCCGTCCCACCCGTCCGCCAGCGGCGTGAGGATTGACCACCAGCCGCACCTAAGGCCCCCTCCGAAATGCCTCGCTGGCATCCACCACGCTTCGGTAGTGCTCGAGCTCCTTCGCGATGCGGGCGTCATCCCACCCTAGGTGGGCCGCCATAAGCCCCGCGACTGCCTCCGCCACCCCAAGTCCGTGATCTGGGTCTTCGTACAAGATCCGGAGTCGCCGTGCCAGGACGTCCTCCAACCGGAGGGCCATCTCGTGCCGGACGGCGTATGCGACCTGCCCCCGGATGTACGGGAGGTCCGGGATGAGCCGATCCCGGAGGGATCTGTCCTCCAGGATCGCGAGCTGGTCCTCCATCTGGCCCTCAGAGGCCATCTTCAGATACTCCAGGGTTTCGGGACCGAGGCCAAGGCCTTCCGCCTTCCCGGCTTCCTCTTCTCCCGCCCCCGGGACCGTACGCGGCGGCTCGGTCGCCATCCGGTCGGGTGGGGCCCTGCGGTTGCGGAGCACCCGGCCAACGACGCGTCGGGCCACGCTCCTGTAGGTCGTCAGCTTGCCCCCGATCAGGCTCACCAGGCCGGGAGCATCTACGATGATCTTTTCGCGACGACCTACGGAGGACTCGGGGATCCCGAGGCGGCCCGCGAGGGGCCGCAACGCCGCGTACGTGCTTACCACGTCTTCGGGTTCCGCGTGCGCCAGCGGGAAGGTTTCGTTCACGGCGTCCAGGAGGTAGGCCACGTCATCGGATTCCGCACGTGCCTCCTCCGGAGATCCGCGGTAGTCCGTGTCGGTGGTCCCAATGAGTGTCAGGGAGCGCCACGGGAGGGCAAAGACGAAACGGCGATCGTCAGGAGACCGCATGACGACCGCGTTCATGTTCCCGACCTGGGTCCGGGGGAGGAACAGGTGGACCCCCTTCGTGGGCCGCAGGCGCGGGGGCTGGCCCATCATGTGCCGGATGGTGTCGCTCCACGGCCCGGTGGCGTTGACCACCAGGTCCGATCGAACTTCGTGACGACGGTCGGCCAAAACGTCCCGGAAAGCGACCCCTGTGGCCCTCCCCCCTTCCATGCGGATTTCCTCAACCCGCGCGTAGGGGAGGATGTACGCCCCTGCCGCGTGAGCTCTCCGCGCGTTCTGAAGGACGAGCCGGAAGTCGTCCGTCCAGGCGTCGTAATAGAAGGCACCTCCCAGCAGCTCTTCCCGCCGGATGCGAGGTTCGGCCGCCACGACCCTCCTGGGGCTCACGCGCCGGTGCTTTGAAACGTTCGTATACCCCGACAGGTAGTCGTAGAGCCACAATCCGAGTCGGGTGACCCAGTGACGGCCCTGCCCGCGGTAGAACGGGATCAGGAACCGGAGCGGCTTGACCAGGTGGGGGAACTGAGAGAGGAGCCAGTGGCGTTCTCGGCTGGCTTCGCGGACGAGCCTGAACTTTCCATCCCTGAGGTATCGGAGGCCTCCGTGAATGAGGCGCGAAGAACGACTGCTCGTGCCGCTTCCGATGTCCCCCTTCTCCAGGAGCAGGACACGGTGACCTCGCTGTGCCGCTTCGAGGGCGATGGCACACCCGTTGATCCCTCCGCCGATGACGGCGACCTCAACATGGTCCGGGAGATCCGCGAGGAGGGCATCTCGCCCCGGACCGTCGAAACCCTCGAGGTTCAGGGATGGTCCTCCCATGTCTTGCCAGGGTTCATGATCCCCTTGGGATCGAGTGCGCCCTTGAGCGCCTGAAGAGCCCGAATCCCGACGGGCCCGTGCTCCCGCTCCGCCCAGCGCCGGTGGTCTATCCCGATGCCGTGATGATGGCTCAGGGTGCCACCCAGTTCGAGGAGGGTTTCAGTCGCCACCCGCTTCAGGGCGTCCCACTGGTCCCGCTCGCGCCCGGAATCCCGGGAGGTGAGGAGGGTGAAGTAGAGGGACCCTCCGTCGCGGTAGGCGTGGGAGAGGTGGCACAGCACGAGACCGGGGATCGCCCCATAGGCCTCCTCGACCGCCTCCTTGACCCCGGCGTAGAGGCCCTCCAGGTTGCTCCACGTCGCGGCCGTCTCGAAGGTCTCCACGAGGAGGCCTCGGGCCAGGAGTTCATCGCGCAGGTAGGGGGCGCGGTAGTACTCCTCCTCCCACCCCGAGGCGGCCTCGCTGCCTAAGTCCCACACGCGCCCTTCGGTCCAATGGGTGATGGCCCGCTCCATCTCCTCTGGAACCCGGTCCGCCGCGCCGGCGAACTCCAAGAGGACGAACGAGCCGGCATCCCGCGCCTTGAGACCACGGGAAGCCATGAGGGCCCGCGTCTCCTCCGCGTTCGACACCCGCACGGTTGCCGGACGGGTTCCTCCCTGGATCATCTCGCGGCAACGATTCAGGGCCTGGGGGAATGAGGGGAGAAGAAAGCCCCGTCCAGCGGTTACCTCGGGCTTCGGGTGGGCCCGGATCACCGCCTCCACGATGATGCCCAACCGACCCTCAGAGCCCAGGAAGAGGTGCTTCAGTTCGGGGCCGGTCGACCGGGCAGGAACCTCGGTCGTCCTGATTTCGCCCCCTGGCGTAACAACGGTGATCGCCTGGATCAGGTCCGCGATGCGCCCGTACTTGCCTGAGGCATGACCTGAGGAGAGCGTGGCGATCCACCCCCCCAGGCTGGAAAAGTGGAAGGATTGGGGGAAGTGTCCCAGCGTGAGACCCTCCCGGCCGAGGCCCGCTTCCAATTCTGGCCCCAGAATCCCGCACCCGACCCGAACAAGCCCGGATTCCTCGTCCATCTCGACCGTCTGGTTCAAGTGACGAAGGTCCACCGTCAAGGCGGCACGGTGGGCCCCTCGGCGAGGGGAAACGCCCCCGAGGACGGAGGTCCCCCCGCCGAACGGGATGATCGCAATGTCCCGATCGGCTGCGGTGCGCAAGAGCGCGGCCACCTCCCGAGCCGCTCGTGGATACGCAACCCCATCCGCGACCCGTTTCAGATCTCCGGTTCGTGCAGTGAGGAGGTCCAGGTAGCTCTTGCCCAAGGAATGGGTGAGCCTTTCCTCCTCACCCGTCTCGATCTCGCAGAGGACGGACAGCGAGGCTCGGTCGGCCTCGGTCAAGGCGCTCGGCGGCAACTCAGGGGGTGTCGGATCGTCCTGGGGCTCTGTGAGTCGAAGGCCAAGACTCCCGAGGTAGCTGACGATGCGTGAAAGCAGCTCGGGCGGGTATCGCGTATCCGGATCCCCCCACCCCCACCACTTGGCCCTCATCCATCGAGCCATTGCGCAACGGTAGAATAGATTTCCTCCGCCGGGGAAGTTTATGTAGCGGCCGGAGGTTGAAGAAGCGAGGGAGATGATCGCGAGGGAAGAGGTGTGGGACGTCCTGAAGAGTTACGGTTCCGACGAGCCCACGATCGGTGTCCTGGCCTCCCACTCCGCGCTCGATGTGTGCGATGGGGCGGTCGACGAGGGCTTTCGGACGCTGGCCCTGTGCGAGAAGGGGCGGGAGGAGCCCTACTCCCGTTACTTCAAGGCCGAACGCGATGCGAAGGGTCGGGTCCTCCGTGGCGTCGTGGATGAAGCCGTCGTGTTGCCGAAGTTCCGCGAGGCGATCTCGGCGGACGTCCAGGACCGACTTCGTGAGAAGCGGGTCCTTTTCGTCCCGAACCGGTCCTTCGTCTCGTACGTTGGTCTCGAGGAGGTGGAGGATGCCTTTGCGCTGCCCCTGGTGGGGAGCCGCAACCTCATGCGGTCGGAGGAGCGGACGGAGGAGAAGGGCTACTATTGGATCCTCGAGAAGGCGGAGCTCCCCTACCCTCGTCACTACACCGATCCCGACGACATCGACGCCCTCGTCATCGTGAAGCTTCCCCACAAGGTGAAGCGACTGGAGCGAGGCTTCTTCACCGCGGCGAGCCGCGAGGAGTACGACGAGAAAGTCCGGCGGTTGCTCGCCGGCGGGGTGATCACCTCAGAGGACCTCGAGGCCGCAAGAATGGAGGAGTACATCCTCGGACCGGTGTTCAACTTCGACTTCTTCTACTCGCCCCTGGACGGGACCGGCGAACGCGTGGAGCTCCTAGGGATTGACTGGCGGTTCGAGACGTCCCTCGATGGCCACGTGCGGCTTCCCGCGGAGCAACAGTTGACCCTCCAAGGGGATCAGCGAGACCCCGAGTACGTGGTTACGGGGCACAACTCCGCCACCCTTAGAGAGTCTCTGCTGCGCAAGGTCTTCCCCCTGGCCGAACGGTACGTGGAGGCGACCCAGCGCTACTTCCCTCCGGGCGTCATCGGGCCCTTCACCTTGCAGACCTGCGTGGATAAGGATCTGGACTTCTTAATCTACGACGTCTCCCCCCGGATCGGCGGCGGAACGAACGTGCACATGGCCGTGGGACACCCGTACGGGAACGTCCTGTGGCGGTCCCGGATGAGTACGGGGCGACGGGTGGCCCTTGAGATCAGGCGGGCCATGGACTCGGGGCAGCTGCCCCGTATCCTCACCTGACGGCTACTCCTGCTTTCCCACGAACTCGGGCGGGACCTCGGTCGTGATGTAGACGAACTTCCCGGCCTTCTGGATCTCCACCCCCGCATCTTGGGCCTTCTCGACGTCGACCTCCAGGATGACGGGGCTGTCGGAGCGGACCTTCCCGGCCTCAATGGCGCTCTCGAGGGTGTCGCTGAGGTGCACCCAGCGACGGTCGGACGGCTTGAGCCCGATCTCGAGGAGGATTTCGGCTTCCTCCTCGGTGGTCGGGTAGTAGAGAATCTCTGGGATGTTGTCTGTCGGCAGATCCATCACCAGCTCCAGGGAGTGGCCGTAAGTGGCCCGCACCTGGCCTTCGTCGAATTGGTAACGTCCCTTCGGATCGGTTTGGACGATGGCGATGAGGTGATGGCCCTTCAGAAAACGGAATTTCTTGTGCCGGATCCGGATCGCGGTGACCAGATCCTGCAGGTCCACCCACCCGTTGGGGGCCATCTCCAGGCCGTACCGCTGGGGGAAGTGACGCAGGATCCCCGCCATCGTGCGGCCGAGGTGGTTCAATTCCCGCTCGTTGAGCAGAAACTTGCCTTTGTCGCCGCAGTTCGGGCAGACCTCGCCGCGAAAGAAACCATGGGAGCGGCACTCTTTGAGCACGAACCCTCTCCTCCCACGAAGCTATCCGAAGGGAGCGTTAAAGGCCTTTGCCTCCGGGCCGCGGTCTAGAGGGGATCCAACTCACGTTCGCGGATCACGTCCAGCCCGGCCTCCGCGATCAGGCCGAGCATCCGCCGACGATTCGGCCCCTTCAGCGCCTTGCGATGTACGTACGCGAGGCGGACCTCTGGGGTCTGGGACACCGCCTCCCGAAAGACCGCTTCATCGAGCGCCTCCGTGGCGTACGACGGGATGAGGTGGCCGAAGGACACGCGCCGGCCCAGGGCGACATCCGTCATGCGAGGGACGTAATGGCCGCCGCCCACCCCCAGGAGAACCGGATGGTCGGCGGGCCGGAGCGCCAGCAACGTTCTCGCGACGACGCGAGCCGGCTCCACCTCCTTCCACTGATCCATCGAGCTCCCCAATTCGACGAAGAAGGCGGGCGTCTGCAGGAACGGTCCGTGGTGGGTGGCCTCGAAGGTCACCTCATGGGGGGAATCCTTCGCCTCCTCCCGGAGAAGTCGGAGCGCCTGGGTCATCCAGCCGGGACTCGTGGGGACGAGCGTACCGGGTCGACCGCCAAACTCGGCCTTCTCGAAGTTCCCGAGGGGGTGGACCGTGAAGCTGGGGATGCCCCGTCGGCTGACATGACGCGAGGCGAAGACAAGGACCTCCGGCTCCATCCCCAGGACGGTTCGAATCTCGTCGTCCAGTCCATCCCGATGCAGGTGAAGATCGCCGATGGTGACGAGGCGTCGACCCTCGAGGCGATGGACGGGGTGGCCCTCGAACGTCCCACTCTCCTCCCACGGGGCCAACTCAAGCAGCCGATCTCGGATGTTGGCACTCGCGACGTCGGCGAGAGAGGCCACGATGACCAGCATCGGCATCCCCAACCGAGGGACAACCAAAGGCTTTCGGTCTCAGGTCCATCGTGACCGCAGGGGCGCGGCGCCACCAAAAGTTCTAAGCCGCGCGGTCATTCAGCGCGGCATGGAGCTGGTCTACCTGAAGTCGCCCACGGGCCAGCAGCACGATCGGGCCCAGATGGTGCTCACTCGGGTACGGGAGAAGATGCCCGACTTGGAGTACCGCGAGGTGGACCCCCGGAAGGACCCAGACTACGCCTCCCAATTCCCCATTTCCCACGCGCCCGGCCTCATCGTGGACGGCCGGATTGAGTACGTAGGGATTCCCCGGGAGCGCATGCTCCTGGATCGGCTCCGACAGCTCGGATCCTTGGCAAGGGGGAAGGCAAAGTCCGCGGCGGCCGAGGCCAAGGACGCATCCAGCTAGCTTTATCTAGGAACCGCTCGATGATTGGGTGAGGGAATGGCCTCTCAGATTCGCGCCGTCGACCATGAGGAGATGGACCTCTCCGCCGCCCTTTGCGTGGTCGGGTTCCCCGGCGTAGGCCTCGTGGGCCGGATTGCGACGGACTTCCTCGTCTCCCAATTCGAACTGAAGCGCATCGCCTCCTTCCGATCCGATGACTTTCCCCCGATGGCCGTCCTCGTGGGCGGCCAGACCATGAGCCCCGTCCGCATCCACGCGGCCCCCATGGTCTGTGGGGTGGACGGGATGTGCGATCAGCTGGCCGTCCTCCAGGCGGAGATCACCCCCGCCGGCGATGTCCTCTACGAGCTCGCCGAGGCCCTGATCTCGTGGTGCCTGGAGAAGAAGGTCCGGGAGATGGTGGTGCTGGAAGGGTTCGTCCGCCCCGAAGGAACGAAGGATGCGGTTGTCTTCGGGGCAGGCAACAACGCCGAGACGCTCGGTCGCATGGACAAGATCGGCGTGAAGCCCCTGGGCGAGGGGGTGATCAGCGGCATCGCCGGTCCCCTAAGCTACCTGGCGGAGGACCGGGGGCTGAACGTGACCGTGCTCCTTGCCGAGACCTCCCGAGAGTTCCCGGACGCCCGGGCCTCCGCGAAGCTCCTGGAGATCATCGACCCCATCGTCCCGCACATCGACATCGACGCCGAGCCCCTCTACGAGCGAGCGGAGCTCATCGAGACCCGTCTCAAGGAGAACATGGAGCAGCACCAGGAGAGCGTCGAGGGGTTGACGGATCGGGCGAAGATCATGTACGGGTAGGGAGGGCGCGAGCCACGGCGTACACGTGTCCGGAGTGCGGCGAAGAGGCGATGGTGAGGAAGGCCGACAAGGAGGGGTGGTACAGCCTGAAGTGCGAGAAATGCGGCGCCGAACGGGGGCCGTTCCGGGACGCCGAGGATATGTCGGTGGCCTGAGCCCCCAGTTCTCGGGACCCCCTTCTTCAAAAACCTTAATAACCGAGGGGTAGATAATAACCAGCCTGGGCAACCCGGCGTGGAGCAGGGGAGCCTCAGACGCCGCAGCCGACGGGAGAGAGGGGCGCGCTTGACCTTCGAGAAGGACTTCGAGGAGATGCGGAAGCGCATCGACAAGATGCTCAAGGATTTCTTCAAGGGCCGCCCTTATTGGTCAGGTACGCCCGTCGATCGCGGGTCCGCCAAGAAGAAGCGCCGGCGGCGGGGCGCCGAAGAACGACGGAAGGATGAATCGATGAGCCGCGTGGTAGAGGGCAAGGATCCCAGCGAACGAGAACCGGTGTACGACGTCATCGCCGGAGAGGAAGACATCTTCATAACGGTGGAGCTTCCGGGGACGACCCCCGAGAAGATCAGCCTCCGAGCTTCGGAACGGGCCCTAACCGTCGAGGCCCAGGGCTATCGCCGCTATTGGAAAATCCTCGAGATGCCGGAACCGGTCGAGGCATCAACCTTGACCTGGACGTTCAACAACGGCGTCCTGGACGTCATCATCACGAAACAGGCGCCGGGTGTCCTGTCCGACTAAGCGGCCCTCGCACCCTCCAGAGGCATTTGTCCAGTAGCTTGTCCAATCGTAGAACGTACGTCTTGCCGCATCCCCGCAAAAACTAGAAACGTTTAAGGGCTCGGGGCCACCATCGAATGGTGTGGCACGGGAGCGGCTGGCCCTGGAGAGAGAGGCATGCGTGGTTTGCAAGTTCCCTCTAGAGGAGTGCATCTGCCAGGACATCCACAGCGGCGGCGATTAGCCGTCGGGCCCCCAACGAGGCGGCCCCGCCGGGCCTTCAATCTCGCCATCTGAACGGTGCCCATTACCCTTATAACGGCCTTAATCTGTAGTCCAGCCAGAGGGAGGTTCTCCCTTGATTACGAACGATCTGGCCGTGATGATTGGCGGTAGGGCCGGCGATGGCAGCCTTGTGACCGGGGAGATCCTGGCCAAGGTGTTTCGCGACATCGGACTGGAAGTCTTCACGATCCGCGACTTCCCCTCCAACATTCGAGGCCTGCCCACCAACTACACGATCCGGACCAAGGACCGTTCCATCATGGCCCGGAAAGACCACCCGGACGTCCTCTTGGCGATCGACGCGGAGGCGGTCCGGCTGCACGGGGACGAATTGCCCCCCGACGGGGTCATGATCTACGACAACTCGAGCGGGGAAGGTCCTCCCGATTTCGACCGGGAGGACGTGCACGTCTACCAGGTTCCCCTAAAGAGCATCGCAGTGGACAACCTCGGTGGATCTCGGGGGGAGATTTTCAAGAACGTCGTTTCCCTTGGCGTTCTGGCCCACCTCCTTACCGTCGATGTCGACGTCATCAAAGCTTCCATCGCCAAGGAGTTCTCCCGGAAGGGGGAGGAGATTGTCCAGAAGAACTTCCAGGCCCTAGACCTAGGCGCGCAGTACGCGGCGGAGCATTTCGAGAAGACGGACCCCTACGTCCTGGAGGCCCGGGAAAGGCAGGACAGGCTTCTCATCCTGGGGGATTGGGCCATCGCATACGGGGCCCTGACCGCAGGGCTTCGGTTCTACGCCGGATACCCCATCACCCCGGCCACGGAAATCCTCGAATGGCTCGCGGCCCACATGTCGGATTACAACGGGGTGGTCGTCCAGGCAGAGGACGAGATCTCGGCCGTCACGATGTGCCTGGGCGCCTCCTATGCCGGCCTGCGTTCCATGACGGGGACCTCCGGCCCGGGCGCCGACCTCATGGCCGAGGCGATCAGCATGTCCGGGATGGCGGAGCTCCCCCTCGTCGTCATCCACGGGCAGCGAGGCGGGCCGGGAACGGGCCTTCCGACCAAGGTGGAGCAGGGGGACCTCAAGCACGCGCTCTTCGCGTCCCATGGCGACTTTCCCCGGATTGTGCTCGCCCCGGGAACGATAGAGGAGGGATTCTACCTGACCGCCACCGCCCTCAACCTCGCCGAGCGATTCCAACTTCCCGTAATTGTTCTTGCCGACCAGGCCCTCTGCCAGAACAAGCAGACGATCCCCCCCTTCGATCTGTCTCAGATCGAGGTTGACCGGGGAAAGCTCCTCAATCGGCCGATCGAGGCCCTGCAGTCCGCAAACGGCGGTGTCTTCCACCGCTATGCGCTCGTCGAGGACGGCGTCTCCCCCCGGCCCATTCCCTCCATCGCCGGTGGCCTGTACGAGGCCAGCAGCAACGAGCACGACGAGATGGGCTACACGACGGAGGACCCCGAGAT
>JBHIBW010000046.1:0-11966 GCA_046759265.1 Thermoplasmata archaeon | reverse complement strand
GAAGGCCCCTCGCCGGACCATCCGGTCCCCCTCCACGATCCGCCGAGCGACGGCCAGGATGAGCGCGAACGTATGGTCCGCAGGCGACTCCCGCAGCCCATCGACGGGCGTGTTGGTGACGAGAATCCCTCGTTCGCTCGCCGCACGCAGGTCGATGTTGTCCACCCCGACAGCGTAGTTGCTGATCACGCGGAGATCCCCCGCATCCATCACCGGCCCGTCGATCGGGTCGGTCAGCAGGCAGAGGAGTCCGACGCGTCCCTTAACACCGGCTTGGATCTCCTCGCGCGTGGGCATCCGATCTTCCTCGAACACGCGAAGGTCCGTGGCCTCCGCCAGGAGGTCCAGGCCCGGGCGTGGAATTCTTCGGGTCACAAACACGCGAGGGGGCATCGATCCCGCTATTCCTGGGGCCTATTTCGGCTTACCCCCACCAAAGGGGATAAGACCCCCATCCTGTCTGGCCCCCCCGATGAAAGAAGCGGACCTTCGTCCCGTGGTCACGCAGTTCTTGGAACAGAGAGGGATGGAGGTGCACGCGGAGGTTCCCCTGAACGGTCGCATCGCGGACCTCGTGGGCTTGGGCGATGGCCTGACGGCCGTGGAGCTGAAGTTGGCCGACTGGCGGCGCGGGCTTCGTCAGGCCATCTGCTACCAGATTGCGTGCGAGGAGTCCTATCTGTGCTTCCCCTTCCCCCGGGCCCTCCGCCTCCTCTCCAAGTCCCACTATCTGGAGAGGGAAGGCATCGGCCTTCTCGGGTGTCTTCTTGACCAAAACGAGGTGCGCGTCCTCTTCCCGGCCTCTCCGTCTCCTCGCTGGCTCCCCTTTATGGGCGAGGGCGTGCGTCGACGACTTCGCCGCCTGGGATCTCCGGTGGCCTAGGCTAAGTTTTTTCCCACGGGCGCCCAAACCGCTTTTAAGTCGGCTCGGATGGGTGCCTCCCGTGAAGCCCCGCACCATCCTGTTGATCACCATCGGCGTGGTCGCGGTCCTCGTCCTTGGGTCCGTCACCTTTCTGGTCCTGCAGCGGTTCCTCGCACGGAGTCTCCTGCCGGGGGAGCAGGCCCTGGAGCTCCTTCAGGCCTCCCCCTATCCCGACCTGGTTGTGGAGGTCGATTACACTCCCGGCGATCGGCCGACGGCGTCCGCGTTGAACCTCCTCCAGGCGCGGCTCTCCGAGCACACGGCAAAGGAGTCCATTCGGCTCGTGTTCGAGGTCATCGAGGTGAATGAGACCCTCTTCACCACGCTGGACCTCTTGGATCTGGAACGCCTCCACCGGAACGAGGCCACGGGGGGCGACACCTTTGCCCTCTACATCCTCTCCATCTCCGGAGAACTGACCAACGGGGACGGAATGGCACTCGGCGCGGCATACACCGCCAGTTCCCTTGCCATGTTCAAAGACGTGATCCGGGTTGCCACCATCGGGCCCGGCCCCTCGATCGCGGAGGTCGAGTCCTCGGTCCTCGTCCATGAAATCGGGCATCTCATGGGGTTGGTGAACCTCGTCTACACGAGCGAGTTGGTCTATGAGGACGCCGTCCACCCCTTCCATAGCGACAACATCACGGACGTCATGTTCTGGGCCATCGATTCAGCCCCCTTCACCCAACCGCCCAACGATTTCGGCACCGAGACCCGATTTGACCTGCAGAAGCTCCGAGACGGCGAGTACGCCATGGTCCCAAGCCGCCTCCGGGACCTGGCACCCACCCTTGAGCTCGTCACCGACCCCGCGGATCGGTGGGCCGGTCTCGAGACGCGAGCCCGTTGGTTGGCCACCTAGGTAGACGGAGCCAGGAGGGGAGGCGTGCAGCAGGAGAAAGCGGTTGTCATCGTCCTGTCCGCGGCCGTCTTTCTCGTCCTGATGGGCCTGACCATCATCACCCCGGCCTTACCCTTCTTTGCCCAGGATCTCGGGGCCAGCGCGACCATGGTTGGCCTCCTCATTTCCGGCTTCGCCCTCGCGCGCGTGCTCATGAACATCCCGGCGGGGATCTGGGGGGATCGAACCGGCCACCGCCGCGTGATGAGCGTCGGCCTGCTTATCATCGGGATCTCGTCCGTTCTGGCCGGCCTGGCCTTCAACTACTGGGTCCTGCTTGCGGTCCGGGTCGCGGAAGGCGCCGGATCGGCCCTGTACGTGACGAGTTCCATGGCGCTCCTGGTACGGTCCTCTCCAAGGGAGCGCCGCGGTGAATACATGAGTTATTACGTGGCGGCCCTCATCACGGGAGCGGTCACAGGCCCCGCCGTGGGGGGTTTCTTGGCCGTGACCTTCGGGCTGGCTGCGCCTTTCTTCTTCTACGCCCTGGCCGCGTTCGTGGCCCTGATCCTCATTCGCGCGTTCCTCCGCGAGGCGCCGGTCGTGACGCCGCAGGCACCAATGGGCGGGGCAGACGTGAAGCGCCTCCTCCGAAACCCCTCCTTCCTGCTCGTGACCCTCGGAGCCCTGAGCGCGTTTTTCGTACGGGGAGGCGTGAATGGGACCTTGTTTCCGCTCTGGGCCGAGGCGCGTTTCGGTCTCGATCCCGCCCTCATCGGACTCCTCCTCACCTTTGCGGCCGCGGCGGGACTGGTGACCATGCTCCTATCCGGTCGGATCGCCGACCGAAGAGGACGCAAAGGTCCGCTGATGGCGAGCCTGCTTCTCACGGGTCTCGTCTTGCCGTTCATCTTCCTGTCCCCGAGCCTCACGGCCCTGTCCTTGACGATGGTCTTCTATGGCCTGGCTTTGGGTCTGCACGGCCCCATCGCGGCCTGGGCGGCCGACCTGGCGCCGGAGGAAGGGATGGGAACCGCCATGGGGGTGTATCGGAGCGTGGCGGATCTGGGATGGGTCGTAGGGCCGCTGCTCCTGGGATACCTGGCCGAGATCTCCGCGCCCCTCGAGTCGAGCCTCGCGCCCTTCCTTGCCGCCTCCCTGTGGGTCGTCTTCTTTGGCCTGTTGCTTCTCCCGGCTCGGGATCCCGTCGCGCAAGGCCGGGCGGCCGCGCCGGTCCTGGGAAACGGCGGGTCTCAGGGTTCGGGGGGCCCGGGTTCGACGTAGCGGGGCAGCGGCAAGTCCAGCATCGTCTTCAAGCCTGGCTCCGCGTCGACGACCCGGGGGATGGCGTTGACGACGGCGGCGATGGTCGCCTCATCTCCGGGGAGGCCGCCGGGGATGCGGAGTGCGACACCGGGTCTGCCGTCGATGGAGACGAAGTCCTCCGGGTTCGGGGCACCCCAGCTCATCTCAAGTTCGAGTCGGATCAACTCGCCCTCCCTTCCGACGCCCCGCCCGACCTGACGAATGCCGGCCACACGGCCGGAGGCGACGCGCCCCTCCGGGGTCTCCCTCGGCTCTTCGGCCACCACCGGCTCGACCTCGGAGGTGACATCCCGAAGATTCCAACCGAAGGCCGTCCCGATCATGTCGACGGATTCGTACATGCCCACGTGCCCGATCTTGCCCTCCTTCGCCTGTTCGGCAAACTCCTTCGGCCGGAGGCCAATTCCGATCTTCTGCCGGAGGGAGAGACGCCTGCGGCTCGCGTCCAGAACGCGCTGGGCGGCCACGTGCGTCACCTCACGGCACACGCTGGCGAGGGCGATGAGGAGGGTATCCATGACGAAACCGGGATTCACGCCGGTTCCAAGGGCCGAGACCTCCGCCCACTTGGCCGCCTGGTCGATTTCCTGCGCGAAGTGGCGGTGCGAACGCCACGGATAGGCGAGTTCTTCGCAGGTGGAGACCACGTTGGCCCCCACTTGGAAGGCCGCGGCCAGCTGGGGGTGGGCTTCCCAGATGTACGAGGTGGCGGCGTGAAGGACGACGTCCACATCCCCTTTCTCCACAATCGATTGGATGTCCGGTGCGACCCGGACGCCGAGAGCCTCGTCGACCCCGGTGACCTCCGCGACATCTCGATCGATCTTCGCGGGATCGGCGTCCACGCCCCCGACCACTTCGTAGCCGCGACGAAGACACTCCCGGGTAAGGGCGGCGCCAATGGGTCCGAGGCCGAAGGGGAGGACCTGCAGCGTTTCGCTCACGCCGGAGCCCCCGACATGGCGCCAGCAACGACAGCGAGGGCCTCGAGGAAGCCTCGGACCTCGGCTCCCGTGTGGACGAAGGAGAGGCAGCCTCCGCCATGCATCGTGTGGATCCCCTCGTTTAGCATCCGGACCTTGAATTCCTCCTCCCCTTGGCTCGGGATGGAATACCGGTACACGTCCTCTGCGCTGCGGAGGGTGTCCGTCTTCTCCTTCAAAAAGTGGATCTGGAAGAGGGACTCGAGGCCGGTGACGACGGCCAGGACGCCCTGAACCGCGAGGACTTCCTGCGCCTGCTCCCGGAGGGCCTTCCCCATCCGCCCGATTTTCTCGTACCCCTCCGGATGCGTCTCGAGGTGCCTCACCGTGGCCAATCCGGCTTGCATCGTCATCGGGTTGCTCGAGAAGGTCCCCCCACCCACGGCAACCCCGAGGCCGTCCCGCTTGGGGCCTAGGATGCTGGTCCGCGCCATGACTTCCTCCTTCCCCGCGACCGCCCCGAGGGGAAGGCCTCCGCCGAGGACCTTTCCCAAGGTGACGAGGTCCGGTGTCACCCCGAAACGTCCCTGGGCCCCCCCGAGTCCCAGGCGGAACCCGGTGATGATCTCGTCGAAGATGAGGAGGGCGTCCCTCGCCTCGGTCTCCTCCCGCAGGGCTTCGAGGAAGCCCGGTTCCGGCGGAATGCCCCCGCCCGCCCCGAGGACGGGCTCGACGATGACCGCCGCCAGGTCTTTCGTGCCGCGGATCGCCTCCGTGGCCCCCTCCGTGTCGTTGAAGGAGAAGGCGCCGACCCCCTTGTCGATATCCGGAGGCAAGCCCAAGGACTCCGGCGCCTCGAAGGGGGGGTGCACGGCCGCCAGGAGATCGGTGGAATACCCGTGCCATCCGCCGGTGGCTTTCAGCACCCGGCTCCGTCCGGTGTAGCCTCGGGCGGTCCGGACGGCGTACATGGTCGCCTCGGCTCCCGTGTTGCAGAACCGCACCCCCTCCGCACAGGGAACGTGGCGATTCACGCGTTCCGCGAGCTCCACCGCCAAGGGATTCACGACGCCCCACTGGAGTCCGTCGTTCAGCTGGGCCCGCAACGCCTCGACGACGGGGGGAGGGTTGTGCCCCAGCAGGAGGGCGAAGTGGCCCATCCAGTAGTCCACATACTCGTTGCCCTCGACATCCCGCAGCCGGTTCCCTGAGGCCCAATCGACGAAGAGAGGGTAGGGCGGAAAGTAGCGAAGGTTGTGCGACACTCCTCCCGGCATCGCCTTAGAGGCCTGTTTGAAGAGCTTCTGCGAACGGGGATGGCGAAGGACGTACTCTTCTTGAAAGTCGGACACGCAAACGCCTCCGGGGGGGCGCAGAGCCGACGGACCGCCTTATACCTTCCCGGGACCGCGGGGAAACCTTAAGCGACGGCACCCGGTGGGCCGCCCGTGGCCCACGCGCCGGTCCCCACAACCCCAATGGCGTTTGACGAGAGAACGACCCTCTTGGACGTCCACATGTTCGGCACCCCCCACTTCGGGGGGATCTACTTCATCGACGAGGACCACCCCACCCTCATCGAGACGGGGACCTCGGATTCGGAGGGAGCCATCCTTCAGGCCTTGCATCAGCTCCGCGTGGATCCGACACGCATCGAGAACGTCATTGTCACCCACATCCATCTCGACCATGCAGGGGGAGCGGGATTTCTCCTGGACAAGCTGCCCCACGCTCGCGTCTACGTCCACGAACGGGGTTTCCCCCACCTGGTCGACCCGAGTCGTCTCCTGACGAGCGCGGCGAAGGCCCTGGGGGACGCCTTCGCGGGGTACGGGACCCTACGGCCTATCCCTGAGGGTCGCCTAGAGCCCGTCCGAGGTGGCGAAGTCTTGGACCTCGGGGGCCGGGAGCTGGAGATCGTGTACAGTCCCGGCCACGCCCGGCACCACGTCTGCATCCTGGATCGATCGACGGGGGCCCTTTACACCGGAGACTCCTCCGGTATCTACTTCCCCGTGGACGGCCGAATCATTCCTACATCGCCCTTCCCCGAATTCGATCTGCTGACGGCCCTCGAGACGATGGAGCGGTTGGAGGCCCTCCGACCCGCGGCGCTCTTGTACAGTCATTACGGCCCCTACCTGGACGCCGGCAAGATGCTGCGGGACCAGCGGCGGGAGTACGAACGATGGGGACGTCGAGCGGAGACGCTCTTCGAGGAGATGGACGTCTGGAAGGCCGCGGAGACCGTCTACGAGGAGTGGTACGCGGACGTGTCGGAGTTCTCCCGCGACTTTGTCGAGCGGATCATTGCGACGAACCTTCTGGGCTTCCAGCGCTACTTCGAGCGGACGAAGGGAGATGCTGCCCGATCCGGTTAGGCGAAGGGCCGAGGAGATCGCCCAGGATAGGACCCAGGGCGCGTTTCCGCTTTCCCTGCGGGCCCTGGAGGCCTACGAACGGCTTGGCGATCGGCCGGATCCGGAGACCGCGGAGGAGCTTCACGCAACCCTGGTATCGGGCCAGCCCTGGATGGTCGCCGTCCGCAACGCCTCCCTCCTCGCCCAGAAACTCCTCTTGGAGGGACGGGGCGAAGAGATCGTCGTTCTGCGGGACAGGCTCAAGGAGGCGCGCCAGACGGTCGCCCGAAAGGCGATTGACCGGATTCGGGACGCGGAGGCCGTGGTGACGATCAGCTACAGCTCCGATGTCTTCGAGGCCCTGTCACATCCCGAGGCGCCGAAGGGCCTTCGGGTATATGTCTGCGAGTCCCGGCCCCTTCAGGAGGGGATCCAGCTCGCATCGAACCTCCATCGAATCGGCGTCAAGGCGATCGCGGTCGCGGACGCGGCGGGACCTACTCTTGTCAAGCAGGCCGACGCGGTCCTCACCGGCGCGGACTCCTTCCTGCGGAGAGGAAGCCTGGTGAACAAGATCGGGACGGTAGGCCTGGCCCTCGCCTCCCGCGAATTCGATGTCCCCTTCCTTCCCCTCCTGGAAGTCCTCAAGGTCGAGCTCGAGGGGGAAGAGATCGAGTGGAAGGCGGAGGAGCGAGATCCGGCCGAACTGAGCCGGAAGGTGGAGGCGCTGAACTTCTACTTCGAAGAGGTCCCAGGCACGCTTCTCGAGGCGGTTGCCACCGACGCGGGAACCGAGCGTCCCGCGGCGCTTCTCAGCCGCTTTCGGACCCTCGAGGACCTGGGGGAGTTCTACCTCGGGTGAGGCGCCGGGGCCTCCCCTAGAATTCCGTTACCCCGGTGAACCGGAAGCGTTCGAGGCGAAGGGCCGGGACCGTGGTCGCGCCGAAGCCGAGCCAGCTGGAGAGCCGGTGCGAGTTCCAGTCGCGTCCGATGAGGTCGGCGCCCTCCAAGGCCTCCATGATGCCTTGGGTGAACCGCAGGTTTCGCACGGGCCTAACCACCTCGCCGTCCTCCACCAGGAAAGTCCCGTCCCGGGTCATGCCTGTGATGATGGCCTTGGCCGGGTTGACTGCGTTCGTGTAGTGGAAGCGGGTGACGTAGAGGCCCCGCTTCGTCTCCTCCACCATCTCGTCCAGGCCGGCGTCTCCAGGCTGGAGAAAAGGATTCACGGCGAGAGGCCCGAAGGGGTTGGGGGCCGTGAGAGCGTGCCCGGTGGATTCCCGATTTTCCCTCCCGGCCGTGTAGGAGTCGTAGACGACCGAGCGGGCCACCCCGTCCTCCAGCAGCGTCGTTCGTTGTTTCGGGACGCCCTCCGGGTCAAACGCCAGCGGGAGACCCTCGGGTCGGGTCCCCTCGTCCCAGAGGGTCACGCCTTCGCCGGTGACCTTCTCCCCCAACTTCCCGCTCACAAACGAGCGGCCTTCCTGGAATGCGAGAGCACTGAACGTGATGAAACTGAGATACAGGGCCAGGGTGGACACAGCATCGTCCTCCAGAATGACGGTGTACTCTCCCGGATCTACGCGGTGGGACGGGACGGACTGGACGGCCTTCTCGCCCGCCTTCCGCCCGGCACCGACGGAATCGAGTTTGGAAATGTCGACGTGCATGTCGCTGCCCCAGCCGTAGCCCTTCTCGCCATCGGCCTCGTGAATGGCCGAAACCACGAGCTCACCCAGGGTCGTTTCATCATGGACTCGCGTCCCGAGGGAGTTGGCGACGGCTCGGGTTGCGGTGGTGGCTTCCAGCGCCCCGAAGGCCAGGGCGCCGCCATGGGCCTCCACCTCCGCGATCACCTCCTTCACGGTTTCGGCCCGCTCCTCCGGTGTCGAGTCCCGGGTCTGGGGGGAGAAGTTGGGGAGGGAGACCACGGGGCCCCCCTCGGGCAGAGAGACGAAGTCATCCAATGGCTTCTGGGCCCGAGCCAACTTGGTGGCCGTGGCGAGGGCCTCCTTGGCCGACGCGATGTCCATCCGGTTCGTCCGGGCGACGCCGATTTTCTTGCCGAGGACCACCCGAAGGATCAGATTCACATCCTCGGAGACCACGTTCTGGTGGATGGTCGAGTTGGCGAACCGGGTGAGCGCCGTGCGCCCTCCCGAAACGACGACTTCCGTCTGGTCGGCCGAGCTGAGATCGAGGATCTTGTCCGCCAGGGACAGCGCCTCGGTCCCCTCCATCAGGCCACCCCCACCTGGACGTCCCGGAACCGGGCAGGTGGGCTCCCGTGGCCCACGCGGGCGACCTGGCCTGGCTGGCCCTTTCCGCAGTTGGGGGTCCCCCAGAGCGTCCACTCATCCTCATTGCCCACAGCGTCGCAGTTCCGCCAGAACTCGTACGTGATGCCCGTGTAGGTGGGCTGACGAAGGAGTTCCCCCCGCTCCCCGTCTCGGATTTCCCACGCCGCCTCGGTGGCGAACTGGAAGTTCAGGCGTCGATCGTCGATCGACCAAGACCGATTGGTCTCCATAAAGATGCCCGACTGCGTATCCTCGATGAGCTCGTCGAGATTCCAGTCCCCCGGAAGCAGGTTGACGTTGGTCATCCGAATGAGCGGGATGCGGCTCCATCCGTCGGCGCGCATGCCCCCGCTGCTCCCCTCCCCGTACAAGGCCGCGGTCTCTCGGGACGACTGGTAGCCGACGAAGACCCCGTCCTTGATCAGGTCCACGCGCCGGGCGGGCACCCCTTCGTCGTCGTAGGCGAAGGTCCCGAGGCCTCCTTCGGCTGTGGCATCGGCGACGATGTTCACGGCCTCGGAGCCGTAACGGAAGCTGCCCAGTCTGTCGGGGGTGAGGAAGCTCGTTCCGGCATAGGCCGCCTCCATGCCCAAGGCGCGATCCAGCTCCGTCGGATGGCCACACGACTCGTGGACCTGCAGCGCCAGCTGGTCGGAGGAGAGGATGATGTCGTTCCGGCCCGAGGGACAGCTCCGGGCGTCCAAGAGTTCGGCGGCCTGCCGGGCCGTCCCCTCGGCGTGGTCCGCAAGATGCATTGCCTCCACAAACTCCCACCCCGCGCTCGCGAAGTTTCCGCCGGCGGAGGAGGGATAAGACCGCCTCTGGACCTCTCCCTCGCCCAGGGCCACCGCCTCGATCCCCGCCCCCGTGTGAAGGACGTCCTGCTCCAGCCGGGCGCCCTCGCTGGATACGAAGGTCTTCTGCTCCCGGAACGCCTGGAAGTTGGCGACGCGAATCTTGATGGCCGGGTCGGTCGCCAGCCCTTTCTGCGCGTCCATGAGCAGGGCCAGCTTCTCCTCCAGAGGGACATCCCACGGGTCGATGCCGCGGGGAGAGGCATACCGATCGTGGTTGGCGGAGCTGTCTGCGAGTCGGACATCCTCTCGCTTGACGCGTGCAGAGGCCTTCGCGATGCGCGCCGCCTCCTGGGCCACCAGTTTGACCTCCCCTCCCTCGAGGCGAGACGAAGAGGAGAATCCCCAGGCTCCGTCGACCAGGGCCCGGACACCGAAACCCGTCGACCCGTCTTCCGTGAGGGCCTCCACGTTGTTGTTCTTCACCCGAATGGTCTGGGTCTTCCGATCGACCACACGGATGTCCGCGTAGGCAGCACCTGCGCTCAGGGCCTCTTCGACGGCCAGGGTCTCCAGGTTCTCCACGTCCTTCCCCCCTGCCGGGGGGACCCGGCCTCGGGTAGTAAACTCTTCGTTAGAGGGGGACGTCCTTTCCCAGCCCGGCCTCGTCTGCTCGCTCGTATGCGACCGCAGCCGTCGCGGCGTCTTCGAGGGCCATCCCCACGGATCGAAAGAGGGTAATCTCCTCCTTGGAGGTGCGCCCGGGCCGCATGCCCGCAACGAGTTGGCCCAGCTCCCCGTCGATCCCGCTGGGATCGAAGGCCCCTTCCGCTATCGCATCTTTGAGGTCGCGCGCCTCGGCGAGGGCCCCCTCTCGCCAGTCTACGATGACGCGGGCTCGGCGGTAGACTTCGGCGTCGAGTTCTTGGACGCGCCCCGACCCGATGGAGGTCGCATGCACCCCCTCCTCCAGCCAGGCCCCTGATAGGACGGGTTCGGTTGAGTTCGTCGCGGCAATGACCACGTCGCTCCCCTCCACGACCTCCCGGGGGGTGTCGGCCACGAGGGTGTCCACCTCCAGCTGGTCCGCAATCTCCTGGCAAAACGTACGGACGTGGTCTTTAGTGGGGCTGTAGGCCTTCACGAGTTGGAGGTCCCGGACAACCCAGAGGCCTTGAATCTGGGTGCGGGCCTGCACGCCGGTCCCGAGGATGCCGACGACCTGCGCGTCCACCACCGAGAGGGCCCGCGCGGCCAAGGCACTAGCGGCGCCCGTTCGAAGGGCGGTGATCGTGGCCCCGTCCATCAGCGAGAGGACCTCCCCCGTGTCCGCATCCAGGAGGAGGACGCCCCCCTGGAGGGAAGGGAGTCCCCGCGCTCGGTTCTCTGGAAAGTCGGAGACCACCTTGAGGGCCAGGACGCCCATCCCGCCGAGGTAGGCGGACATGACGAGGGCCGTCCCGACTCCGTCGACCGAGTGGACCTGACGGGGCGGCATGGAGACGGTGCCGCGTGCGTGCTCTACTAGCCCTCGTTCCACGGCGTCGATGACGGTTCGCATGTCGAGGACCTCCTCCAGGTCCCCGCGAGTCAGGACGCGCATACATCCTCCAAGGTAAACCGCAGGAAAAAGGCTTCTCAGAACCCTGGCTGGGTTCCGCTCATCTATTTATACGCTTCGCGGTTGCTCTCGCGAGCCCCAAACAGTCTGGTGGATGGGATGGCAGTGGACGTGGGCCTCTGGCTTCTGATTGCTCTTAGCCTGCCCTTCCTCTTCGCGATCCTGGTCCCGCTCGTCGGTCGCCTGGGGCCCCGAGTGCCCGGGTGGGCCGGATTCGTCGCAGGGGCGGGGTCCTTTGCCATCCTGCTTGTCCTTTGGACCACGGCGGGGGAGCTCCGCCTGGCCCTCCCGTGGATCCCCTCGGCGGGGATCGCCTTCGTGCTCCGAATCGAGCCCCTGTCCCTCCTGTTCGCCCTCATCGTGACGGGAATCGGCGCCCTCATCTTCGCGTACTCCGCGAGCTACATGGCCCGGGAGCGGGTGGCAGGTCGTTTCTACCTCTACATGGGCCTGTTCATGGGCGCCATGCTGGGTCTCGTCCTGGCAGGCGACCTGATCCTCCTGTTTCTCTTCTGGGAGCTGACGACCATCAGCTCGTTTCTCCTCATCGGGCTGGAGCGAGCCGAGAAGCGCTCGACGGACGCGGCGTTGAAGGCCTTGGTCCTCACCGGTCTCGGGGGCATTGCCCTTCTCCTGGCCTTCCTCGCCTTGGCTTCCGTCGTGGGCTCGTTCGACCTGGAACGGGTCCTCGCGTCGGGCAGCCAGGTGGTTGCCAGTGGCCTCTACGTCCCGATTCTCCTGCTCTTCGTCGTCGCCGTCCTCGCCAAGTCGGCCCAGTTCCCCTTCCACATCTGGCTCCCCGATGCCATGGTCGCCCCCACCCCGGTGAGCGCCTACCTCCACTCCGCCGCCATGGTCAAGGCGGGCATCTTC
>JBHIBW010000045.1:0-11989 GCA_046759265.1 Thermoplasmata archaeon | reverse complement strand
AGAGGTCCGTGAGATAGTCCCGGGCTTCGGGTCCGCCGGGTTCGCTCAGGCCGGGTGCATCCACGAGAACGAGCCGGATCCGGCGGCCATCTTCGATGTCGAGCGTATCCCCGTCGAGGACGCGAGTCACTTCGCAATAAACCCAGAGGCCAACCGTGTTCGGGCAATCCGGTTCTTGCGGCGGAGGTGGTGGTGGAGGCAGTGGAGATGTAGACGTAAGGGGCGCGAGCGTAACTCCGATGTAGACGCCGGCCACGGAAACCACGATCACCGTCGCGACGATGACTACCACCCAGATACTCTTCCTCATCATCCCCTTCGCCCCGCTACACTCTCGCACGCCCGAAAGCGCCCCGCCGCTACTAACGTTTCGCTTCTGGGGCGTTGCTGACACTACTCAGAATCCTGTCGTGGGGGCGGGACGAGCGGGAGAACCGGGCCTGAGCTGGGGAGCAGAGTCTGAAGGGATGGACATTTCACGCCGAAGCGCGACGAAAAGTGGGCCTCGGGCTTACCTCTTCAGGTAATCATCAATGAGCCGCACAAACTTCTCGACTCGGGCCTGCGAGTTCAGGGTCTCCCCCTCCAAGACCTCCGTGTTCCGTTCGAGCAGCGCGACGTCGTGCCCCTTCAGGGCCTTGGGACTGATGGGAGCCAACAGCACCGCCCGACTCTCCATGATTAGATCGTTCAAGTGCTCCATGAAGAGAAGCGTCTTGGAGAACTCGTTGTGAAACAGGATGTACTCCAGGCCGTCCAAGAGAATGACGCCTTGCTGATGCTCCAGGACAAACTCATAAATGATGCGGGTCAGCAGATTCAACGACTTGGGGTCGACCCGATCCTTTCCCACGGAGGGCGTGAGCCACTTGAGGCCCACTGACTTCGAGAGGTTCCATTGCCCGCGTGCAAGCTGCGGGTGCTTCCTTGTGATGCAGAGGCCGGGATGATCCGGGGACGTGAGACGCGTAAAGAGCTCGAAGGCCGCCCGGCCGCGAGGCTCCTTCACCAGATAAGTGGTCCCACCGGCAATCCCGTCCAGCATGGCCTCTCCCGGGTCATTTCATGACTCGGAACTCAAGCTATTAAAGGCCACCGAGACAATAATCAATTAGGCCAGAAAAGAGGGCGGCCAGGGGTGCACAGGTACCGGGCCCTCCCCTGGTTTTTCTTGGACCGCTGAAGGAGGGAGGATTACCAGCCGTACCGGGCGGTGATCTCGAGGGCCTCCTTGAAGCGAGGGAGCCTGAACGTCCTGTGAAGGAAACCAGGTTGACGAAGCAACTCGGGGAGGAGACGGACCAGTCGGCCAGGCTGGCCTCGCCGACGGTAGACCTTGACCGCCAGAGCCAGTTCCTCGTCTGTCCTCGACGCGAGCATGCGGGCGAACTCCGAAAGGGACGAACGATAGAACGGACTTGCGCGTGCCGATACCTCATACCGAGCGGCGGCCGGCTTCCCGCCATTTTCCCGCGTGTCCAGGATGGCCTGGGCCGCCAGGCGGCCCGTCGCGAGGGCGGCGTGAATCCCCCCGCCGAAGATAGGGTTCGTGGCCCCCGCCGCATCGCCGGCCACCAGGATATTTCCCACTCCGAGGCGACGCAGACGAAGGCGGGCTGGAATCCGGCCCCCGTTCGTCTCCTGGCGCTCTTCGATTCTGATCCCCCAGTCCCGACACAGGGAGGAGAGATGAGATTGGGGGCTGCGGCCCACGTCCACGCCGACGCTTACCTCCACCCCGCGGGGGAAGATCCACGCGTAGCCCCCGCCATATCTCTCCCTCAGGAAGAGGTGAAGCCAGTCTCGATCTACGTCCACGGCCCCTGCCGGGAACTTGTACTGAAGGCCGACGTTGCAACGCCATCCTTCGATGAGACCGAGACTTCGGGCGGTTGGGGACCACGGGCCGTCGGCGGCAATGGCGTATTCCGCCTCCAGCTCCCCCCTGCTGGTCTCGAGTAGAATTGATTCCCGGCGGGGCCGAACCCGCGAGACGTGGCACCCCGTCTGAAGTTCGGCACCGCGCGAAGTCGCCATGGCTACGAGGGACCGATCGAAGGCGCCGCGATCGATACAATACCCCGGGGCGGAGAGGCGGGCCGGGCCGACCCCTTGGACATGGGCGGCAACGCCCTTCACATGGGATCTCACCCAGCCGTCTGGTTGAAGAGCGTTCTCCCGTAGGGCCGTTCCGCTTATGGCCTCGCCACATTGAACGGGGTCTCCGACGCGACGACGCATCTCGAGAAGCGAGACCTGGAGGCCCTGGCCCGAGAGCAGACGGGCAGCCTGTCCCCCGGCCGGCCCCGACCCGACGATTGCGACCTCGGTCCGCGCGTCTACGATCCCAGAAACCTCCGTGCGTTCGCTTCGAGGATGCGTTTCTCGAGATCGGGTTTCAGCTGCGGGACGAGGGCATCGTCGAACTCCTCTCTCCACTGCTTCGGGTCGAGCATTGGGTAGTCCGTCCGCGCCAACACGCGATCGCGGAGCAGGCCGTTAAAGCTGCGCACGGCCCTCTTTCGGTCGCTCCCGACTCAGACACGAATCGGTCGTCCGGGTTCCGGGAGGGTCACCTTCCCCGCCAGTCCGAGGAAGAGCTCGGGATATTCGGTGTGAACGGGGATCACCTGGCCCGCGTTGACCTCCCGGACCATGGTCTCCAGCTCGCCTCGACTCAGGTGGCCCGACGCGTGGAGCTGGCGATGCCGAAGGCCGAAGCGCTCGAGCCATTGACGGAGCACCCTGTCCTCCAGGTCGTCCTCCTCGAAGGGTTCGCTTTTGGAGTGGATGAACTCCCCGCCGTGGACCGGGTCGACGTCCACCAGCTCCGTGATGTGCGAAAAGTCGAGCTGCAAGACGGTCTCGTTCTCGTGGTCCCGAACGTAGGCGGCATCGACCGCGCGGTCTCCCAACTCGTCCTTCAGTTTCGCCTCCCACTTGGGCCGCTTCGCCAGCTCCCGGAAGTAGGCCTTCGCCGCGTAGTCGCGGAACACGTGCGGGAAGTGGAGGCCCGCATCGCGCTCCAGCGCTCGAATGAGGAAGGCCGTCCGTGACGACGCGATGAACTCCCGATCGCTCTCGGTCGCAGCCAGGTACATCGTGCGCATCCGGTCGATGTCGCGGGGGTAGAACGTGGCTGTCACCAGCCGGTCCCCTGCGTTGGCGATGACCTCCGCACTCTTCTGCTGCACTTCCTGCTCCGAGAAGTCCTTCCGCGTCTCGGTTGGCGCCATGCGCGTGCCCTCGGTGACGAGGGCGGTCGGTTTTGCCGCTGTCGCCGCTTCGAGGAAGTCGTCGGTCATCTCCCCGTGCGGTCCGTGTCGTCTGAGGTCACCGGTATAGACGATTGCGCCGCCTGAGGTGTGGACGACGAATCCGTACGCGCCTGGGACCGAGTGGTCTACGTGAATGGGCTCCACCTCGAGGCCGTGGACCTGGACCGTGTCCCCCGTCCGAAAGGGCCGGTAGTCATGGGTCCCGAGGTCGATCCGAGAGGAGGTCGCCTCCCATGCCTCGATGATGATCTTTGCGGTCTCTCCCAGATACACTGGGATGTCGGGATCCACAAACTGCAGGTGGAAGATGTGGTCGAAGTGACAGTGGCTGATGAAGATCCCATCGAAGGCGGGAGGCTCGTAATCCAAGTTGGACCCGCGGAGTTGCCCCTTCGCATACAACCCCGGGATCCGCGGCATGAGCCCCAGCGAGAGGTAATCCTTGAGACCGAACCGCTTGCGCGGCATGAGCCAGGGGTCCACGAAGAAGTCGTCGAGGAGATGGAACGTCTGGCCCATGTCCAGGAAGACCCGGGCATCCTGGTCCTCGACGAGAATCTTGTTGCCCCCAATCTGGGCGATGCCGCCATGGGCGGTGATCTGGGGCATCGAGCGCCCACCGGTGGGCGTCCATATCTGCTTTGTGGAGGAGACGATTCGCCGTACGAATCCTCTAAAACGCTACGGTCCATCGGTGGTCAATGACCTTCCATCTCGATCTCCAGATTGGGGCTCTCGCGTGGGCCACCGTGCTCTCCCTCGCCCTCCTCGTCGTGGCCATCCTCTCCTACCTCCGCTCCCGGGAGGGACGCATTCTCCTGATCGCGGTGGCCTTCGGCGCTTTCTTCGTCAAGAATCTCGTCCTTGCCGTCTTCCTCTTCGTGTCCATCTCCGAGGGCATCCTGCTGTACGCCGCCCTGTTCGACACGGCGATTTTGGTGAGTTTCTACTTCGCCCTGTTTCGAAGGAGATCGCCGTGAGGGAGGTCTTAGACCTCGAGAGCCGACGGCGGATCTTCGAACTCCTCACCGAGTACCCGGGGCTCCACCTGCGTGAGTTGGAACGCCGCCTCGGTATGGATGTCCGGGGTCTCCAGTATCATCTCGAGTTCCTCGAGAGCCACGGGGCCCTCTCCTCTCTCCGCGAAGGGGGGTACCTTCGCTACTATCCCCGGGAGTGGGACCAATCCCAGTTTCGTGAGCAGTTTGGTCCCGCGGAGAAACGGATCCTGGCCGTCCTCCGGCAGCCCCGCCCCCTGCAGCTCATCCTCCTGCTCCTCGAGCACGGCGACATCTCGGGACCCATGCTGCAGGGGGAGATGGGGCTCGGCGGGGCTGCCCTCACCTACCACCTACGAAAGCTCCTGCGCCTCCACGTCGTCGATGTCCGGACCGTGGGTCGTGTGAAACACTACCAGCTCAAGGATCCCGAGAGCATCCTCCAGCTCATCATTCGCTATCGTCCGCCCCCCGACCTCATTGAGGACTTTCTGGACCTGTGGGAACGGGTCGGCCTGTAGAGAGCGGTTTACTCCAGGCGAGCCTACGCACCACCTAACTTCTTTAAGGGGCACCCCATATCGACGCGCGGATGCTCTCCCAGAAGCCCGACTGGCTCCGCGTCAGGCTTCCCGGGGGGGCGAATTATCGTGGGTTGAAGTCTCGTCTCCGGGCCCGGAACCTCCACACCGTCTGCGAGGAGGCACGTTGCCCCAACCTTGCGGAGTGCTGGGGTGGGGGCACCGCCACCCTCATGCTCATGGGCGACACCTGCACCCGGGGGTGCCGCTTCTGCGCGGTCAAGACGGGGAACCCGAAGGGCGTGTTGGATCCCTTGGAGCCGGCCAACGTCGCGGATACGGTGGCACGCTCGGGTTGGCGCTACGTCGTCCTTACGTCGGTGGATCGGGACGACTTGGCCGACGGGGGGGCGGCCCACTTCGCGGCCACCATCCGGGCCATCAAGGAGCACGATCCGACGATCATGGTCGAAGCCCTCGTTCCCGACTTCCGGGGCGACGTCGAGGCCGTCCGAACCGTCGTCGAGGCGGGTCCCGAGGTCTTCGCCCAGAACCAGGAGACCGTGGAGCGACTCACCCACCCCGTTCGCGACAGGCGGGCGGACTACGCACAGACGCTCCGTGTCCTTCGAGCCGCGAAGGCGATCCGCCCCTCGGTGTACACCAAGTCCTCGCTCATGCTCGGGTTGGGGGAGCGGGAAGAGGAGGTGGTGCAGGCCATGCGCGACCTTCGGGGCGTGGGCGTGGATATCCTCACCCTGGGGCAGTACCTGCGACCGAGTACGCGGCACATCCAGATGGCCCGCTGGGTCCCTCCTGAGGAATTTGAGCTCTTTCGGCGCGAGGGGCAGGCGTTGGGCTTCCTCTACGTGGCCTCCGGCCCGCTCGTCCGAAGCTCGTACCGGGCGGGGGAGTTCTTCCTCGAGGGTGTGCTGCGCGGAAGGCGGCCCCTTCCCGAAGGAGGGTAGTCGATGGCCAAGCTCCTCCAGGTCATCGGCGCCGACGGCAAGTACAAGGAGAAGGACGAGCCGCCGCTCTCCGAGGAGGAGCTTCTGAGGATGTACCGGTATCTGATGTTGACCCGGGCCTTGGACACCCGGGGCATGGCGCTGCAGCGGCAGGGCCGCATCGGGTTCTTCGTCCCTAGCCACGGGGAGGAGGCCGTCCAGATCGGAAGCAGCTTCCCCCTCGAGCCCCAGGACTGGGTCGTGCCCGCGTACCGGGAGCAGGGGGCCGCGCTCCTGCGAGGCATCCCCTTAGAGACCATCGTTTCGCAGCTTTACGGGACCGAGGACGACATCGCCAAGGGCCGGCAGATGCCCAACCACTTCACGAGCCGTGCCGTGAACTTCGTCCCGACTTCCAGCCCGGTGGGGACCCAGATCCCCATCGCGACCGGCCTCGGCTGGGCCGCGCGGATGAAGGGGGACAGCGTTGTGGCGCTCGGCTACTTCGGCGACGGGGCGACCTCCCAGGGGGACTTCCATGCGGCGATGAACTTCGCCGGCCTGTTCCAGGCGAACACGGTCTTCGTGTGCAAGAACAACCACTGGGCCATCTCCGTGCCCTTCGCGAACCAAACGGGCACCAAGGAGGTCGCGGTCAAGGCCCAAGCGTACGGGTTCGAGGGCATCCGCGTCGACGGCAACGACGTCCTGGCCGTATACAAGGCCTCCAAAGAGGCCGTCGACAAGGCCCGGTTCGGCGGCGGCCCGACCCTCATCGAGGCCGTGACCTACCGTATGGGGCCGCACACCACCTCGGACGACCCGACGCGCTACCGCGACGAGGCCGAGGTCGAGAAGTGGCGGAAGAAGGACCCGATCGTCCGGTTCCAGCGCTACCTGAGGGCGAAGGGCATATGGAACGAGGAGATGGAGGTGGAGATCCGCCAGGAGGCCGAGGCGCAGGTGGAGGGCGCGGTGGTCCGCGCCGAGGAACGGGGCCTTCCCGCCCCCGCGACGCTCTTTGACGACGTGTACGCGGAGATGCCTTGGCACATTAAGGAGGAGAAGGAAGCCTTCCTGAAGTACCTGGAGAAATCGTAGATGCCCAAGATGAATATCGTCCAGGCGGTCAACAACGCCTTGCTGGAGGAGATGCAGCGGGACGACCGGGTCCTGCTCCTCGGGGAGGATATCGGAAAGAACGGCGGGGTGTTCCGCTGCACGGAGGGCCTGTTCGAAGAGTTCGGCCCCGACCGGGTCATCGATACGCCGCTCGCGGAGTCCGGCATCATCGGGACCTCCATCGGGATGGCCTTCTACGGTCTCCGACCAGTGCCGGAGATCCAGTTCCTGGACTTCATCTACCCGGCCTTCGACCAGATCGTGAGCGAAGCGGCCAAGTTCCGCTATCGATCAGGCGGGGAGTACCCTTGCCAGATCACGATTCGGTCTCCGTACGGTGGCGGCATCAAGGGAGGCCACTACCACTCCCAATCCACCGAGACCTACTTCTCCCACACCCCCGGATTGAAGGTGGTGATTCCCTCCAACCCGTCGGACACGAAGGGCCTTCTCCTCTCCTCCATCCGCGACCCCGATCCGGTCCTGTTTCTCGAACCGAAACGCATCTACCGCGCGGGGCGGGAGGAGGTTCCGGAGGGGGATCACACCGTGCCGTTGGGGGAGGCGAAGGTCGTCCGCGAGGGGGCCGACGTCTCCATCTTCGCCTACGGGGCCATGATCCCCCAGTGCGTCGGGGCGGCCGAGCAGGCGGAGGAGGTCGGCATCTCGTGCGAGGTCGTGGACCTGCGGACCCTCGTGCCGCTGGACATCCAGGCCGTCCTGGATTCCGTCCAGAAGACGGGACGGGTGGTCATCGTCTACGAGGCGACGAAGTTCCTGGGGTACGGGGCCGAGATCGCGGCCATCCTGGCGGAGAAGGCGATCGAGTATCTGGAGGGCCCCATCTTGCGGGTGGCAGGCCCGGACACCCCCTTCCCGTACACCCACGAGAACCTCTACCTGCCCGACGCCGGTCGGATCCTGGACGCGGTGGAGAAGGTCTACAGTTTCTGAGAGGAGAGAGCATGGCGCAAGAGTTCAAGATGCCGGACATCGGCGAGGGCTTGACCGAAGGCGAGATCGGCAAGTGGCTCGTCGAAGAGGGTCAGACCATCAAGGAGAACGACCCCCTCGTCGAGGTACTCACCGAGAAGGTCAACGTCGAGATTCCCAGCCCGTTCGGGGGGACCGTGTTGGAGCTCCTCGCGGAGGAAGGGGACATCGTCGACGTGGGCACCGCCATCGTCGTGATCGGCAAGAAGGGAGAGAAGGGCGCGAAGGGGAAGAAGGGCAAGGGCAAGCCGAAAGAGGAGGAACCGCCAGTGGACGAAGAGCTGCCGAAGGAGAAGAAGGAGGGCAAGAAGGCGAAGTCGAAAGAGGAGCCCGCCAAGAAGCCGGCCCCCTCTGGGAGGATTCTGGCCACACCCGCAGTCCGGCGGCTGGCCCGCGAGCTGGAAGTTGAGATCAAGGAGGTTTCGGGAACGGGTGACCGAGGCCGAATCACCGAGGACGACGTACGCGCCTTTGCCGAAGGGGGCCCTCCGGTGGAGGCGGAGGCGGGTGAGGAGGCGCCCGTGGAGGAAGTCGCCGTAGAGGAACCCGCTGAAGAGCCACCCGCAGAGGAAGCCCCTCCTGAGGAACCGCTCCCTGCCCCGGTCCCCGTGGAGGCTGGCCCCCCCCCCCCCGAACAGCGCGGCGCGCGCGGCAAGATTCGAGGCATTCGCCGCACGATTTCGGAGCGCATGCTGCAGTCCAAGAACACGGCCGCGCACTTCACCTACGTGGAGGAGGTCGATGTCACCGAGCTGGTCTCGCTCCGAAAGCGGGTGAAGGGGTGGGCAGAAGACCGCGGGGTCAGGCTCACCTACCTCCCGTTCATCCTCAAGGCCCTCGTCGCGGCGCTCAAGGAGAACCCGACTCTGAACGCGTCTGTGGATTGGGAAAACGAGGAGGTTCTCGTCAAGCGGTACTACAACATTGGCATCGCGACGGCGACCGATGCCGGTCTCCTGGTTCCCGTGATCCAGGGCGTGGACCAGAAGTCCGTGCTGACCGTGGCGAAGGAGGTGGACGCGCTCTCCGAGAAGGCCCGAGCGGGGAACCTGACGTTGGAGGACATTCATGACCCCACGTTCACAGTCACCAGTCTAGGCGTGATCGGAGGCGTCCTCGCCACGCCCATCATCCATCACCCGCAACTCGCCATCCTCGGGGTGCACAAGATCGCCAAGCGGCCCATGGTCCAGGACGGCCAGGTGGTCATTCGGGAGATGATGAACGTCAGCGTCTCCTTCGACCATCGCATCATCGATGGCCACGTGGGCGCCGCCTTCACGCAGTCCCTGGTGCGGTACCTGGAGGACCCGGGCGTTCTCCTCCTTCACCTCCTGGAAGCGGAGGGGAATGGCCCGTAAGGTGAAGGCGGTCGTGATCGGGGCGGGGCCGGGCGGGTATGTCGCCGCGATTCGGCTGGGCCAGCTGGGCGTCGAGACTGTCCTGGTGGAGCGCGATCGCCTCGGCGGCGAGTGCCTGAACTACGGGTGCATCCCCTCGAAGGCCCTCATCACGGTCGGGGGCCTCGTGCACAAGGTCCAGCAGGCCGAGCGGATGGGGGTCAAGATCAAGGGCCTTGAGGTGGACGTGGAGAAGCTCCAGACGTGGAAGCAGGGGGTGGTGGACCGCCTGGTGAAGGGGATCGCGACCTTGACGAAGGCCGTGGGGGTGGAGGTCGTCTTCGGGGAGGCGACCTTCGAATCCCGGTCCCGCCTGAAGATTACGAGCAAGGACGCCGAGGAGTGGGTGGAACCGCAGAACGCGATTGTGGCTACCGGATCCGAGCCGATTCCCCTCAAAGGCCTCGACTGGGACGGGAAGCGGGTCCTATTCGCCAAGGAGGCCTTGGAGCTGCCGAAGCTCCCCGCGAGCATGACCGTCATCGGCGGAGGCATCACGGGCCTCGAGGTGGGCATGATGTACGCGAGGCTGGGAACCGAGGTGGTCGTCGTCGAGCTCCTGGATCAGCTCCTGCCTGGCGTGTCGAAGGACCTGGTGAAGGTCATCGAGCGCTCCCTGAAGCGGCTGGGCGTGGCGTTCCATTTGAAGTCCAAGGCGACGAAGCTGAAGAAGACGAAGGGGGGCCTCGCGCTCGAGGTGGAGACGCCGAAGGGGAAGGAGACGCTGGAGAGCGAGGTGCTCCTCGTCTCGGCCGGCCGTCGCCCCCGCCTGGGAGGCCTCGCCCTCGAGAAGACGGGGGTGAAGCAGGACGAGAACGGATTCATCCAGGTGAACGCACGCATGGAAACCAACGTGCGAGGCCTCTACGCCATCGGGGACGTCATCGGCGTCCCCTTCCTCGCCCACAAGGCGTCCAAGGAGGGCATGGTGGCGGCGGAGGTGATTGCCGGCATGCCCAGCGAGGCGGACTATCGAGCCATGCCCGCGGCCATCTTCACCGATCCGGAGATTGCCACAGTCGGACTCTCCGACGCCGAGGCGAAGGCGGAGGGCATCGCCACCCAGGTCGGGAAGTTTCCCTTTCTGGCCTCCGGACGCGCGCTGACCACGGGCGAGGCCGGCGGCTTCGTAAAGGTCATCGCGGAGGAGGACACCGGGCTGGTTCTCGGGGTCGAGATCGTCGGCCCGGACGCCTCGGACCTGATCAGCGAGGCCGCGCTGGCCATCGAGATGGGGGCCGTGGCGGAGGACATCGCCCTGACCGTTCACCCCCACCCGACGCTTCCCGAGAGCCTCAAGGAGGCCGCGGAGGACGTGGAGGGGCGGGCCATCCACCTGCCGAAGAGGAAATGAAGGAACGTTGCGTCGTACTGGACCTGGGGACCCGAGACTACGGGGAGACCTGGGCGTTGCAGAAGGGCCTAGTGGCCCAGCGGCTCGAGGACCGGTCCCCGGACACCCTCCTTCTCGTGGAGCATCCGGCCGTATACACGGTGGGTCGACGGGGGGTAGGGAGCGACCTAGAAGACGCTTCCCTTCCGGTTTTCGAGGTCGAACGCGGCGGAGAGGCGACGTACCACGGGCCAGGGCAGCTCGTGGGGTATCCGATCATGGCCTTGCCGGAGGGAAAGCTTGGGATCAAGGCGTTCATCGAGGCGCTGGAGAAGGTTTTGATTCGAACGGTGGGCGACATGGGCATCCCCGGCGAAGGGGGGATTCACGCGGGCCTCTGGGTGGGACCGAAGAAACTCGCTTCCATCGGCGTTGCCATCAAGCATCACGTGACCTACCATGGGTTCGCCCTCAACGTGAACAACGACCTCGCTCCCTTCCTTCGCATCTCCCCGTGTGGGCTCGACGGGTCCACGTTGACGTCGATGTCGGAAATCCTGGGCCAGAACGTGGAGGTGGAGGCCGTGAAACCCTCCTTGCTCCTCCACTTCAAGGAGGTCTTCGACCGCGACCTCGACCCGCCCCTGCGGCCCCTCACGAACCTGCTCCGCTCCTAAGCCGGACTCCTCCCTCCGGCTACCTTCAAATACGAACCCTTGGGATGGAGGCGGTGGTGAAGCGGGTCGGCTTCCTGATCAACCCCATCGCGGGCATGGGCGGCCGGGTGGGTCTGAAGGGGACGGACGGCGTCTTGGAGGAGGCCGTCGCGCTCGGCGCGGAGCCGGTGGCCCCAGAGCGGGCCCGGGAGGCCCTCGCCTCGTTCGCGAACACGGCCGCCTTTCGACAGGTCCATTGGTTGACCTCCGGGCCTCCGATGGGCAGCGAGGAGTTGACCGACCTGTTTGGCGACAACCTGAGGCACGAGGTCCTCCATCGCCCCCCCGAGTCGACCACGGCCCGGGACACGCGGGAGGCCGCCCACGCGCTGGAGGAGGGAGGCATCGACATCCTCCTCTTCTGCGGAGGGGACGGGACGGCCCGTGATCTCCTGGATGTCCTGGACGCGCGGGTCCCGATCCTCGGGATCCCTGCGGGCGTCAAGATGCACTCGGCGGTGTTTGCGGTCAATCCCGTCTCCGCGGGCCAGATCCTAAGCCGGTTCCTCCTGGGCGAGCTTCCCCTCGGCCAGGCGGAGGTCCTCGACCTGGATGAGGACAAGTATCGTGCGGGGGAGTGGTCGATTCGCCTCTACGGCCTCGCCCAGACGCCTCAGGAACCCAACTTGGTGCAGATGGGAAAGCTACTTGTGACGGCCGTCGCGGAGGACGTGATCCTCG
>JBHIBW010000044.1:0-12007 GCA_046759265.1 Thermoplasmata archaeon | reverse complement strand
AGCTGGAGGACCTGCTTCGACGGGCCCTCCGGAACACGGAGCTCTTCAAGCAGCGTTTCCGCCACTGCGCGACACGGAGCTTCATGATCCTGCGGAACTACCGGGGCCACGAGGTCTCCGTCGGGCGCCAGCAGATCCGTTCCCAACGGGTCCTGGATTGGCTCCATGAGTTGGAGGACTTCCCGGTCATCCAGGAGAGCTACAACGAGATCCTCAATGACGTCATGGACCTGCGGCACGCCCGAGAGGTACTCCAAGGGATCGAGGAAGGACGGATCCAGGTCCGCACGACCTCGTGGTCCAATGTGCCCTCCCCCCTCGCGCACAACGTCGTGCTGGCGGGCATCAGCGACATCGTCCTCATGGAGGACCGAAGCGCGATGCTCCGAGACCTCCACCGCAAGGTCCTCCGGCGGGTCGTCCCCGAGGACCAACTGAAGGAGGTCCAATTCACCGAGGAGCAGGTCCAGGAGTACTTCCGCCGGAAGGCACCTCGGGTCGCTCGGCAGGAAGACCTCCTCCCCCTGCTCGAGAAGGCCGGAGCCCTCAACTTGCTGCAGCAGAAGGGCCGAAACGCGTACGACCTGGCGGAGGCCGACCCCGAGACCGTTCGAGGGTGGTGTGAGGAGCTGGTCGCCGAGGGGGAGGTCGCCTCCGTGTGGACGCCCAAAGGCGTGCTCTGGGTCTCGGCCAGCGACGTCCCCGCCTACGCCGCCGTGTACGCCCGCCGGCGGCGTTCCCGAACGCTGGACCGGCGGATTCTCACCCACCTGGAGGAGGGGGCCAAGACGGCCAAAGAACTCGGCCAGGAGCTGGAGGCACCCCGGGTTCAGGTAAACGACGCCCTGCGCCGCCTGGAGCGCGGGTACCACCTGGGTCGTCGGGGACTGGCCGAGCCGACCTATGAGGCCCGAGAGATCGAGGCCGACCGGTTCGAAGAGGCCCTGGATCGCCTGCTCGTCCGCCTGCTCGGATTCCAAGGGCCGATGACCCTCGAGGAGCTCGCCTACGAACTCGATCTCAAGGGCGACCTGCTTCGGGAGGCGCTGAACGGCCTGGTCAACGAAGCCGCCCTCGCCTCCGGGCACTTCGTGGTGGATGAGGCGTACCAGTACCTAGTCGCCCGGGACCTTCGCCGACTCGAGGCGCGGGAACAGGCCCTCCCCACCTTCGAGGAAACGGCGGTACGGTCGTACCTGCTAGCCAAGCAGTTCGACCGGCTCGATTCCCTCGATGCCTACTTCGAGCGCTTCCTCGAAGCGGGGGTCCTCTTCGACGTCTTCCACCGGGTCGAGGGCTTCGACATCGAGGAGTGGTACCGCCGGCGGGAGGCGGGCGACATCCTGGAGGGACGGTTCCTTCACGGGCGCGTCCGATACGTGCGGCAGGAGGAGGCGTCCCTGTTCGCTTCGGCCTACCAGCGTCCGCCCCTAGGGCCCTTGGAGGCCCGCGTCTTGGCCGCCGTGACAGACGGAAACGGCCTCGACCTGGATCAGGTGACCGAGGTCGTCGGAGCCGATCGGGGGCGGGTGAAGGAGGCCTTACACGCCCTGGATCGAGGCCTCTACGTCATCCGCAAGTTTACCGGCAGCGACGCCTGGACGACGAAGAATTTCTATGTGGCCTTCGAACCGGGCGACCCGGTTCCCGACGCGCGGGAGGCGATCGTGCGTCGGTTCCTTCGGGCGTACGGCCCCGTGAGCCCCGCGGGGGTGAAGGGCTACACCGGGTTCGGCTACGCCCAGGCGGAGGGGATCGTCGAACACCTCGTGGAGCAGGGCATCGCCACCAAGATCCTCGTCCAGGGGGACGGGGATGTTGAGATGGTGCTCCTGACCGAGGAGCTGCCGGCCCTCCAGGCGGTCCCCGCGGGCGCGCCTGCGGATGTCCTGCGCATCCTCTCCCTTCAGGATCCGTGGATTCAGCCGATGTGGGCCGAGGTCAACAGCCGCTACGGCGACGGCTGGTACTATCCCGTGGTCAAGGACGGCAAGCTCGTGGGGATGGTCGAGAAGTGGCAGATGAGTGGGTGCCTCGAGGTGCGGGAGATCGAGTTGGACGACCCCGGCCTCGTGCCGGAACTGCTGCAGGCGATCCAAAGCATGATGGACTTCTACGGCCAGCGGGGGTATGAGATCGTCCGCGTGGTCGGGGCGTTCGGGAAGTCGGTCCTCGATGCCGGCATCACGGAGGCCTTCGAGGAGGCGGGGTTCCATCGGACGAACGACTTCTTCGCGTGGGGGAAGATGGTGCCCCAGCAGCACTCGTGGGAGGAGGTTCTCAGCTACGTGTTCTACCGCCAAGGCATCCATCGAGACCGGCGGTTTAAGGACGCCTTTGCCGCGGTGGAGGCCCTGGGAGGCCTCCGGTCCGACTTCGCCTCGATCCTGCGGACGCGGCGGTTCACCCCGATCAAGGAGCTCTTCGCCAAGGGCCTCGTGGTGAAGGGCCTCGCGATACCGCCCTACGCCACCTATTGCACGCCGGAGGACCTGGAGCTCTACCGTGCGGCCAAGGCCGTTCCGCTAGAGGACGACATGGAGGAGGTGTGGGAGCTCATCCGAGAGGGCGAACCCATCTCCAAAGGCCGACTGATCGCCCTTGCTCCCTTCCCCCAGGTGGTGACCGAGCGCGCGCTTCGGAAACTCTACCGGGCGTCCTACGTGACGCGGGATCCGCGCCACCGGTACCGATCCATGGGCGATGCCGGCCTCGAGCCCATGGAGGCGAAGAAGGCCGTCTTGCGCAAGATTTTCGAGGGTTTCGGCATCTTCAGCGCGGAGAACCTCGGGGCCTACACGCGGGGCCACTTCCGCATGGGGGAGATCCGGCGGATTCTCCGGGAGCTGGAAGGGGAGGGCGAGTTGGTGAAGGGCTTCCTCATCGAGGGGGAGCCGAACGTCTATTGGATGCTCAATGACGATCTCTTGGGCCAAGTGACCTACCGAGGTCAGTTCGTTCTCTCCCCCTGGGACAATCTCGCCTTCTACCTCCGCGATTTCCTTCATGAGCGATGGCGGATGGGGAGTTGCTACGCGGTCTTCGACGGCCCCCGAACCGTCGCCGCCTTCACGGCGCGCAAGCGGGGCGACGAGCTCATGCTCACTGAGTACCAGGGGGACTCCGCGGCCCAGGAACTCCTCCGCGCGTTCGCTTATCAGAATGACTTGACCCTCCAGGTCGAGGGAGAGGATGTGGACGAGTGGGAGCTGATCCGATGGTACGAGCGAATGTACGGAGGGGTTCGGGACTGACCTGGTGATTTCGTGGCGTACGATGAGGCCCTGGCTGACCGCGTCCGCACCCTGCTCTCCAACCGTACGGACGTCGAGGAAAAGCGGATGTTTGGCGGTCTGACGTTCATGGTTGCGGGCAGCATGTGCGTGGGCGTCGTGAAGGAAGACCTGATGGTCCGAGTCGGCCCCGACCGGCATGAGGAGGCGCTAGCCCAGCCCCATGCCCGACCCATGAATTTCACGAGCCGGACCCCGAAGGGATTCGTCTTCGTGGGACCGGAGGGCCTGGCGGGAGAGAAAGAACTGCAGGGACGGCTGACCTGGGCCCTCGACTTTGTGGGGTCGCTCGCGAAGGGGTCGTAGGGCGTGAACAGGTGGTGAACCACGCGTTCTTTGCGGCCGCCGCGGTGGGGATCGGCCCGGCCTTCCTCCTCATGTTCTATGCGATCCGCCGCTACGACTACCCGTACGTGGAGGAGGCCCTCTTCCGCAACGAGCGACTCTTCCTGAGTTTCGCCATCGGGCTGGTCATCGGCGTGATTACCGCGGTGATCTTCAACGCTTTCCTCGTGGCCACCGCGGTGGAGGCCCTCCTCGCCCTCTTGGCCGTGGCCGTCTTCGAGGAATCCTTCAAGCTGGTGTACCTGAACTACAAGCTCTTCCGAGGAAACTTCGACACCGTGTTCTACGGGCCCGGGCTGAGCTTCGGCATCGCGGCCACCTTCAGCATGGCGTTCGCCTTCCAGGTCTTCACCCAGCCCGACGTCCCCTTGGGCGCGCTGGTGTTGAACGTGACCATCCTCGTCCTCCTCGCCCTGGGATTGAACGCCCTCCACTTCTACACTGGGTCCGTTCAAGGCGCAGGCGCGGGTCGGAGCACGCCCTGGCGGTCGTTCTTCCAAGCGATGGGGGCCCGTGCGGTCTTCGCCGTTCTCCTCGCGCCCTTCCTTGCGCCGTTCCAGGTCCTCAATCCCGGCGTCTTGGTGGGCTTCCTCCTCGTGGCGGTGGGCTTTGCCGTGTACCTGTTCTGGAACGCCTATACCCGCGTGATCCCGAACTCTCTTCCTTCGGAGGTTCGTCGCCGACTCCGCCGGCGACCCGCGGGCGAAGAGGCCGGCTAGGTCAACCCAGAAACACCAGAGCGGCGACGCAGGCCCCGTAGTGGTCCATGGGCACCGACAGGTCCTGGATCCGGTAGCGGATCTTTCCAAACTCAACGTCGCGGTGCCGCCCCATCTCTTCCATCTTCCATTCGAGGATCTCCTCGAGGGCATCTCGGGTCCCGTACATGTGGCCCTCCGCCACGTAGCCGTGGCCCCCCTCCTTGCGGAAGCCGTAGGCGATCCCGGCGGCGATCATCTCCCCCTCGTTCCCCCGCATCTGGGCCAGGACGGCGTAGGTGATCATACCGGGCGGCAAGGCCTTCGGGTTGATCTCGCGGACCCCGGGCGGGAGGACAGACGAGACCGAGACCAGGTTCTGTTCCCCGACGCCGGCCCCGAGGAGGGCCTTGTCGAAGGCGTTGAGGTCCGAAACCGGGCTGACCGCCTCGGCCCCCGTCACGAAGAAGCGGGAAGGAACAGGAACCATGGGGTCAGCCTCGCCCACGGCGAAATCACCCGAGCTGCCGACTTAAACGTTTCTCAGGCGGGGAGGGCCTTCCGCATGAGGTGGGCGTCCTCGCCCCAGGAGTAGTATCCCTTCAGAATCCCGTCGGTTTCGTACCCGAGACGCTCGTAGAAGGCGATGGCCCCCTCGTTCCGGACCCCGACCTCCAGGAGCATGACGCGGGCGCCCTTGCCGCGCATGAGTTCTTCCGCCTGTCGCATGAGCTCCGCCCCGACGCCCTGGCGTCGGCTTCCCGGAAGGACCCCGAGGGAGACCACCCGGCCGACTTCCCCCTCCTTCCGCATCATGACGGTGCCCACCGGCTGGCCGTTGGCGTAGTAGAGGTACGTGAACCCCTGGGGGTTCTTCAGGGTCCAGATGATGTGCGACTTCGAGAACCCGCGCCGCCCAAAACACTTCTTCTCGATCTTGTAGAGGGCGGGGACGTCGGAGAGATCCGCCTGGCGGAGCACGATGCAGGAACCCAAGAGGGATATTTCAGCGTATCCCGGGCCGCGCATAACGTATAAGAGCGTTCGGTCTGCTGGGAGGGAAGTTCGATGACCGAGCGCGTGCCCATCGGCGAGATCCTGCAGGGGGATCGCATGGGCCAGTCGGTGGAGGTCCGCGGCTGGGTGTACCGGACCCGATCCAGCGGGGGCATCGCGTTTCTCCTCCTCCGGGACGCCTCCGGGATCGTCCAGTCTACCTTTCGGAAGGAGGAGGTGGGGGACACCCTCTTCGCCTCCATCGAGGAGGCGGGGCGCGAGGCTTCCGTCGTGGTGCGAGGGACGGTGGCCGAGGACGAACGGGCTCCTGGTGGTGTCGAGATCCGTGGGTCTGCGTTCGAGGTCGTGGGGCCCTCCCCCAGCTTCCCTATCGCCCGGGACCTCAGCGAGGAATTCCTGCTCGATGTCCGCCACCTTTGGATTCGCTCCCGGAAGATGACCTCCATTTTCAAGGTCCGCTCAACGGTCTTCCGGGCCATCCACGACTACTTTCGGGAGGCCGGGTTCTACGAGGTCCAGCCGCCCATCATTACCCCCGTGGGGAGCGAGGGCGGGTCGACGCTGTTCCAGGTCCGATACTTCGATCGGGATCTCCACTTGACCCAGAGCTGGCAGCTGTATGCGGAGGCCATGGTCATGGCCTTGGAGCGGATCTACACGGTCGCCCCCTCCTTCCGCGCCGAGAAGTCCCGGACCCCTCGCCACCTCACGGAGTTCTGGCACGCGGAAATGGAGGTGGCTTGGGAGGGCATGGAGGAAGCCGTGGCGCATGGTGAGGCGGTCATCGTGCGTGTCGCCCAAGAGGTGGCTGCCCACAACGAGGCGGAACTAGCGTACCTTGAACGAGACGTGGCGTACCTGCGGGGGATCCAACCGCCGTTCCCTCGGATCACCTACGACGAGGCCTTGGAACGACTGCAGGCGGAGGGCGTGGAGATCGAGTGGGGGAAAGACCTGCGCACCCTCGAGGAGCGGGCCTTGGGGGAGATGTTCGAGCTACCGGTCATCGTGACGCATTATCCCAAAGAGACGCAGGCTTTCTACAAGCGAACGGACCCGGCGGATCCCGACTTGGTCCTCGCTTTCGACTTCATCGCGCCCGGGCGAGGCGGGGAGCTGATCGGGGGTTCGGAGCGGGAGCCGGACCTGGAGACCCTGAAGGCGAACCTGGTCCGGACGGGGGAGGATCCGAAGGCCTACGATTGGTACTTGGATACCCGTCGCTACGGATCGGTGCCTCACTCCGGCTTCGGCATGGGGGTGGACCGCCTCGTACAGTGGGTGCTGGACCTGCAGCACATCCGGGATGCGATCCCGTTCCCCCGGACCCCCACACGATATAGCCCCTAACCCTTGGGTTGGTTCCCCGCAATCAGCTGACGGCGAAAGCCAACCTGGTCGTAGTGTTCCCACATCTCTGCGATTCTCCCTCGATCCAGTCGGAACATCGTGATCCCCGAGGTCGTCACCACCACTCCGGAGGCGGCAATTCCCGAGAATGTCCCTGCATGCGTACCGCGCCAGGTCCATCGCAATGCCACACGGTTGTCCTGCGCGATTTCATCATCAACCGAGACGTGTTCATCGGGGAATGCCAGTTGGAATGCGATCTCCGCGTCTCGCATCGCCTGGCGTCCCCGCAAGTCTTCCTGGGGCGTGTGATGGACAACGTCTTCCGCGAACACCTCGTCGATGACGTCGAGCATCTTCTGGTTCACCACCTCCTGGATGAACCGCCTCACCGTGTCCATCCCGCCGCCGCCGGGCATCCCCTCACGCCTCCGCTTTCCGGAGCTCCCCAAGGAGCTCGTGGGCGATGACCATCTTCTGAATCTCGTTCGTCCCTTCGTAGATGCCCAGGATCTTCGCGTCGCGGAAGTGGCGTTCCACCGGATACTCCCCCGAGAACCCATAGCCCCCGTAGATCTGCACGGCCCGGTCGGCACACCGCACGGCCATCTGGGCGCCGAAGAGCTTCGCCAGGCTCACCGCGAGGCGGTTGTCCTCCTCCTGGTCGCGCAACCAGGCCGCCTTGAGGTAGAGCAGCCGGGCCGCCTCGACCTCGACGGCCATCTCGGCGATCATCTCCCGGACCAGTTGGAACGCCCCAATGGGACGGTCGAACGCCCTCCGCTCCTTCGCATGGTCGATACTGAGTTCGAGGCATGCCTGCCCGATGCCCACGGCCCCGGCCGCCACCCCGAGCCGCCCGTGGTTGAGGACGTACATGGCCGTTTCCCATCCTGTCCCCTCCGTCCCGATGAGGTGGTCCCCCGGGATGCGGCAGTCGTCAAAGGCGAGATCCGCGGTCGGGGAGGCGCGGAGGCCGAGCTTCGTGTTCGTCTCCACGTTCGTGATCTGGAAGCCGGGCGTCCCCTGCCTGACAAGAAACGCGGAGATGCCGTCCTGTCGTGTAGAGCCGGGCTTCCGCGCGAAGACGACGACGAACTCTGCGACGTTGCCGTTGCTGATGAACCGCTTCGCCCCGTTCAGGACCCATTCGTCCCCCTCACGTGTTGCCGTGGTCCGAAGGTTGGCCGCGTCGGAGCCGGCATCGGGCTCCGTGAGGGCCCACGCCCCAAGGAACTCCCCCCGCATCAGCGGAGCGAGAACTGTCTTCTTCTGTTCCTCGCTTCCCGAGGCCAAGAGAGTCGTGCCGGCTAGGGAGGTCTGGACGGAGAGGGTGGTTCGCAAGGAGTTGCACCCCCGCGCGATCTCCTCCACTACCAAGGCGAAACTCACGTAGTCGAGGCCCGAACCACCGTAGGCTTTGGGAACGGGAATGCCGAAGAACCCGAGGTCCGCCATCTTTCGCGTGACGGTGCGGGGAATCTCGCCCTTCTCCTCCCATCCCTTCACATGGGGGATGACCTCCTTGTCGACGAACGCGCGGGCGGTCTCCCGGATCAGCTTCTGCTCCTCTGAGAGCTGGAACTCCACGTCCTCACCCGTCCGGCCTACGGGGCAGGGCTTCCTTAAAGGCTTCTCGGCCCACCGTCCGCACCGGTAAGGGCTTAACTCGCAGGACGGTAGGGGCCTAGATACCCTGCAGCTCTCCGATGCCGACATCCGGCTCTGGATGATGGACGGCAAGCTCCAGATCGAGGGCTTCCGAGAGGAAAACCTGACGCCAAACGGCTACGATCTGACAGTGGCCGAGATTTCCCTTCCCGCCACAGAGACCTCGGAGACGAAGGGATCACTCAAAGTACCGCCCAAAACCTGGTTCCTCGTGAGTACCGAGGAAACCCTCGGGCTGGGCCCCCGTGTAGTGGGCGATCTCTGGCCTCGCACGACCTGGGCGCGGCGGGGGATACTCCCCGCCTTCGGGAAGGTGGACGCGGGTTTCGAGGGCACCTTGACCCTCTCGGCCTTCAACGCCTCGGAGAAGCCGCTCGAGATTGCGGTGGGGGACACTTTCGCGCAGATCACCTTCCACGAGCTCCGCACACAGCCTGAAGCCACCTACGCGGAGAGTTCGGGCACCTACCAAGGGCAGGCGGGGATTACGCCGTCCCGATCCACAGATCGAAAGCGAAGTGGGCCTGAGTAGGCGAGTACCCACGGACTTCCCGGATGCCTCTCACCTCCAGGCTCCGGCTCTCGGGGAGGCGCGCCCGAAGGGTTTCGATCCGCTCGTCTCGCTCCCCTCGATCCAGGATTTCGTAGTAGTGGAGAATGCCTCCCTCTTTGAGGGTGTCCACCGAGAGGCGGACGTAGGGAAGGGGATCCCACGGATAGTCGAGGATGAACCGGTCAGCGGGTCTGAGGGGGGGAAGGGTGTCCTCGATGGGCCCCTCCAAGGCGATGACGGCGTCAGCCCGATTGCGGCGGATGTTCTCCCGCAGGAAGGCGACGGCCCGAGGATTGGCGTCCACGGCATAGACGGGGCGCGCCCCAGCCCGCGCGGCGTGGAGGGCGAAGGGCCCGACCCCGCTAAAGGCATCCACCACGACCTCGTGACTCTGGATCAATCCGGCGATGCGACGCCGCTCGGAGGCCATTCTCGGTGAGAAGTATACCTCGGCCGGGTCCACGGCGAGGGTCAGTCCATACTCGCGGTGGAGGGTGCGGGTCTCCCGCTTGCCCGCAATCACCCGGAGCGTCCGCTGCCGGAACGGCCCTTGGACCCCCTCATCCACGGCGACCGTCTTCGCGCTGGGATGTACCTGGAGGAGCGCGTCCCCGATCCGCGCCTCGAAGGGCCGGAGTTCCTCGGTCAGGCGGACGATGACCACCCCTCCGACCACGTCCAAGGAGCGGGGCAGGAGCGACCGCAGTTCCTCGGGCACCCGAACCACGTCACGGTAAGTGTGAGGGCGGCTCTCGCGAACGGGGAGGTCGAGAGGTTCGATCGGGTAGCCGAAGGAGACCCCTTCACTGACGGGAATCAGCAGGTCGGCCTCCCGCGTAGTGATCTTACGATCCCGGCGGAGCACGCCCGCCGCCGCCAACCTTCGGCGTGCCACCTCGCCCTCCTCCCGGGGCACCACGGCGACCAGCGTCTGCAACGGCCCGACGATGGGGGACCGGGGCCTAAGGGTTCGTGTGGGGGGGACCGGTCCGCCTCCCGGACAAGGCTTATAGGCCGGCATCCGCTAGGTCGTCCGGAGAAGCCGTGGCGGGAGTCCTCCGAACTTCCTGGAAGGCCCTCCTCGCGCAGGCCTTTCGCCGGTACTTCGTCAACACCGTTTTCGACTCCACGTTCGTCTCGATGGGCATCGTGGTCGCGTCGGCCCTGGTGCCCACGGCGAGTGTCGGGACGGTCGTCGGCACCATGTTCGCCGCGAGCCTGGCCCTGGGAATTTCCACGGGCACGAGCGTGTACGAGGCAGAGAAGGTGGAGGCAGAGATTCGGCTGCGCGAGCTGGAGCGCGCCATGCTGACGACCCTTGACGGGACGGAGGCCACCCGCGTCCTGGACGTCTCTCGCTACATCGTCGTCACCGTCAACGTCGTGGCGCCCCTCGCCGTCTTTTTTGCTACCGCGGCCCCTTTCTTCCTCTCGGGATCCCTGATGATCATCGGGATTCCCACCGCGTTCTTCTCGGTCGCCATCGCCATGGTCGTCCTGTTCACTGTCGGCACCTACCTCGGGCGGTTGACCGGCCGTCCGGCTTGGCTGAAGGGGTTGCGCATGGCGGCGATCGGCCTGGCGACTTTCGTGGCCATCTGGTTCATCCAGGGCCTCTTCTCGGGATGACTCATGGGCGAGCTCATCTTCATCGGCCTGGGTCTCCATGACGAGCGGGGCCTAACGGTACGAGCCCGGGAGGAGGGACGCGAGTGCGAGATCCTGTTCGTGGAATTCTACACCTCTCGCATGATGGGGGCCTCCCTCGGGAAGTTGGAGTCGACCTTGCGTCGGGAAGTCCGCGTGCTCAGCCGGGAGGAGGTGGAAGAGGGCGGCATCGTTCTGGAGGCGGCAGGGAACGGGAAGGTCGGCCTCCTGGTGGCGGGCGACTCGATGGCCGCCACGACGCACGTGGACCTTCGCCTCCGCGCCCATCGCCTCGGGATTCCTACGCGCGTGGTCCCCGGGGTGTCCGCCCTTACCGCCGCCGCGGGCGCTCTGGGGCTCCAACACTACAAGTTTGGGCGCACCACGACCCTTCCCCTCCGGGAGGCGGGCTTCGAACCCACGACGCCTTACGACGTCCTGGAGGCCAATCGCGACGCCGGCCTTCACACCCTGGCCCTCTTGGATCTGAAGGAGGAGCGGCTGATGACGCCGCGGGAGGGCTTGGAGTATCTGTTGGAGGTGGAAGACCGGCTCGCTCGGGGGGTCGTCGACCCGGAGGGGTTGGCTTGCATCGCGGGGTCGTTGGGATCATCCAAGCCGGTCCTTCTTGCGGATCGCTTGGGGATGCTGCGGAAGGCCGATCCGGGCCCTCCGCTCCATGTGCTCGTGATCCCAGGGCCACTCCATTTCATGGAGGTGGAGGCCCTCACGGCCTTCGCAGGTCTCCCTCAGGCCGTGGCGGAGGAGCTCAGTCCGTCGTGAGTGCGCCGGCGTCCCAGCGAAGAAGCGACAGAGTCTTTTCAAACTGCAACCTCTCTTCAGGGAAGGCCCGACAGGCTGCCTCGACTGCGTCTCGATGGAGCTCTTCCGGCGTTTCCCATTGACCCGAGTAGATGCGGTTGGCAAGAATCTCGATCAATTCGGAGGTCTTTTCCTCCTCAGAGAAGGTTCCGATGAGGGTCCGCCCCTGGGGCGAAAGGCGCTTCGGCAGGTCCCGCTCGAAGACGCCCCTTCTGGGTCGTTCGTACCCCGCGTCGCGGAGGTAATCCCAGTAGACTCGAAAGGGCGTCGGACCCCGCTTCCAGTTCGTGGCCACGGCGTAGTAGCTATCCCGTGCGACCCGACCGATCTCAGCCAGCGCCGCCCGCCAATCGGGAAGGAGGTGGAGAACGTGAATGGACAGAACCGCATCGAGAGATTGGTTGCGGAACGGAAGGTTCAATGCGTCTGCGAGGAAGAAATCTCGCAGGCCCTTCTCCCGACCCCGTCCAACCATGCGCGAAGAGATATCGATTCCGATGAGAGGGACGCCCTGCTGCTGGAGTGGGATTGCGAAGCGGCCGGTACCCACTCCGATTTCCAGGACCTGATCATAGACGGAGAGGGCTCTGACGAGAGGCTCCATGATGGCT